>NZ_CAKJTR010000021.1:5699-18644 GCF_917627355.1 Protofrankia sp. Cj3
GCGCGGTGGCGACCCGGCGGTCGTGGACCCGGTCCGGACGCGGGCGTGGGCGTGAGCGAGCCGGGGCTGACCCATGTGGATGCCGCCGGTGCCGCACGCATGGTCGACGTCTCGGCCAAGGAGGTGACAGCGCGGACGGCTGTCGCCCAGGGGTGTCTGCGGGTCGCGCCGGCCGTCGTCGGCCTGCTTCGTGGCGCCGGTGTGCCCAAGGGGGACGCGCTCGCTGTCGCCCGGCTGGCCGGCATCATGGGTGCCAAGCGCACACCTGAGCTCATCCCGCTGTGTCATCCGATCGCGCTGTCAGGGGTCCAGGTTGAGCTGACCGTTTGTGATCATGGTGTCGAGATCACCGCAACCACCCGGACAACGGACCGCACCGGCGTGGAGATGGAGGCGTTGACCGCGGTCGCGGTGGCTGGGCTCGCTCTGCACGACATGATCAAGGCGGTTGATCCGGCCGCGACGCTCACCGGTATCCGGCTGCTGGCCAAGACCGGCGGGCGTTCTGGTGACTGGCACCGTTCCCCGGATGCGGATGCGGATGCGGATACGAATGCCGATGCGGATGGGCCGGACGGGCCGGGCGGCGTCATCCGATGAGCCACGCGTCGGGGGTGCCGACGGGCAGCCGTGCCCGGGTGATTACCATTTCGGATCGGGTCTACGCGGGCAGTTACGTGGACCGTTCCGGTCCGTCGGCCGCCAGAGCGCTTCGCCTGATCGGTTTTTCCGTTGACGACGTGGTCGTCGTCCCCGACGATCGGTCGGCGATCGTGACCGCGCTGGAGGCGGCCGTCGCGGCGGACATCCACCTGATTGTCACCACCGGTGGTACCGGCCTCGCGCCCAGGGACGTCACACCGGAGGCGACCCGGCAGGTGATCGACCGAGAAGTACCCGGGCTCGCCGCCGCACTGCGCGACGCCGGGCGGGCGAAGATCCCGACCGCGGTTCTTTCCCGCGGCATCGTCGGTGTCCGGGGCGACACGCTGGTGGTGAACCTGCCGGGCTCGGCGGGCGGTGTCGCGGACGGCGTGGACGTGCTGGCTGGGGTCGTCGGGCATGCCATAGCCCAGATACGCGGCGGCGGTGATCATTTTTACGCCGATCCGGGCGCCGCGGACCGGGGGCCGGGAGGGCCGGGAGGGCCGGGAGGGCCGGGATGAGGGCACCCGGGTGGCCGGCAAGTCTGGCCGACGGAGCGGTGGGGGTACGTCCGCTGCGGTTGCGTGAGGCTGTTACCTGGGTCGATATCCGGGTGCGTAACGGTGACTGGCTCGCGCCGTGGGAGGCGACTCCGGCGATGATGCCTGTCACGGCGGACGCGTGGGCGCAGCGCCAGACCATAGGGGTCTACAACCGGATGGTGCGGCGGCTGCGTCAACAGGCGCGTCTCGGCACGGCGCTGCCGTTCGCGATGACGTTTCAGGGGCGGCTGGTGGGGCAGGTCACCGTCTCCACGATTGTTCGTGGTGCGCTGAACAGCGGGCATGTCGGCTACTGGGTTGACCGCGGGTATGCCGGGCGCGGTATCACGCCGACCGCGGTGGCACTGGTGGTGGACCACTGTTTCACCGCGGCGGCACTGCACCGGGTGGAGGCGCACGTCCGTCCCGAGAACACGGCCAGCCGCCGGGTGGTGGAAAAGCTGGGCTTCCGAGAGGAGGGGTTCCACCGGCGCTATCTGGCGATCGGGGGAGCTTACCGGGACCACATCAGCTATGCCGTCACTGTGGAGGACGCCCCAGAGGGGTTACTGAATCGCTGGCGTGGCATCCGCGCTTCACAGAGCTGAGAGTAACCAGTCGGATATCGTTTCTTGGCTTCAGGTAGTCACACGATTGCTGTTGCGTGCTGTTGCGTGTGATGGTGACCATCTGGAGGATGTGGTTGTCACGGTTTGTCAGTCCAATAAGATCCTTTTGTGCTGCGGGGGCGAGTCGTCATAAGAGCGCCCGGCAATAGGGGATTGGATCAAGGAGCGGGGCTGGGGTGCGTGCGGCGCGAGGCGACGGAGGGAGCCATCGGAGGTGTTGGGTGGCGACTGACGAGCCGGGGTACCCGTGCATCGCGCAGCGATGGACGGGTAGCGATGCGGCGAGGTGCGTGCCCTGGCCCCGCGACGCCGCGTCCCCTATTGCCGGTCGCTCTAAAGGTGACTGACCTTACTGCTGTCTTACGGTGACTGCGATGTTGCCGGATGTAAACGTGGTACGCATCGCGATAGTGCGACACGCGGGCTTCAGGTCGGTGACCAGACGGTATTCCCTCACTAACGTTCCTTAACACCGCTGGCTGCGTGAGACTTTTCATGATCGCGCCGCTTGGGCCTCACCGCATTTCGGCATGGCTGGCTTGCGAGGTCCGAGCCGGCCGGCGTCATCATCGATATCCGAGTCGGCAGGAAGGCCACCGTCCATGGTCAGCTGGCCTGCGCGGCAGTCTGCGCCGTCCGAGCCGCGTGCGGGCTGTTGCGGGTTCGCGGCATGGCGCCGCCTTCCACATCCGCGGCCATGAGCGCGCTCATCTGGCTCGCGATCGTCGCGGTCTGGGGTTTCGTGCTAATCCCCATGTGGTTGAGGCACCATGACAACACGCTGGAACAGCGCTCAGCTGAACGTTTCACGATGGCCATGCGAGTCCTCGCGCTGCGGAGGGCGCCGTGGTCGGGCAGGGGGTCCGCGATGCGGCCAGGCACTTCCCGGCAGGGTGCCGACCCGGCTTCCCGACCCGCGCGTCCCGTTTTCCCGGCGGAGAGCCATCCTCCTGGCGCCAGCGCATCCGGTCACGCTATGGCTGGTCATGGTCTGCCTGGTCGCGCTCTGGCTGGAAAGGGCGCTGGAACCGGACGGTACGCAATGCCCGCGCCGCGGCGGAAGGCCGACGCGCAGCGGATGGCGCTGGTTCGGCTTCGCCGCCGGCGATTGTTGATCATGTTTGTCGCGGTACTGGTGACCGCGTTGCTCACCGGGTTGTTGCGTGGTCTATGGATCTTTCTCCAACTCCTGGCGGACGTCGCGTTCGTCGGCTACGTAGTCCACCTGCGCCGGGCCGCCCGAGCGGACCAACGCCTGCGAGCCTCCCGTCTGGCGCTGGACCGCCGGATCGCGGCGGAGCGGGCTGCCCGCTACGGCCGTCAGACCGCTCGCCCCAGCGCCACCGGCAGCGCGGCGGGCAGCGCGGCCGGGCCATGGGCGGCCGGCAGCGAACCGTTCCGGCTCTCCGACCCCGTCGCGGTCCATCGCGACGCCGACATCAATGATGATCTGATGAGTGCCGCCGCGGAGACGGTCGACCTCACCCAGATCGCGGCGGCTGCCGCGGCACGCGCCGGGGCAGCCGGTGTCAGCCGGCAATCGCGTGTCGTCGAAGGCGCGGTCGTCGGCAACCAGGGCGCCGACGGCGTTGGTGAGGATGTTCGTCCGGTCGACGGGCTCGTCGGCAGCGCGACGGCCACCGAGGAGAGCGTCGGGGGAGACATCGAGGGGGCCGCGCGGACCGTGGCTGGTGCCGCTGGCGACTCCGCGGACGCCGCTTACCTCGGTTACTCCCACGCCGCGACCGTCGACGCCGGATTCGAGGCCGACGGGAACGAGGATGCGGGCTGGGCCGATGCCGAGCGGGGTTCCAGCCAGGAGGCCGGGTCCGCCGGCGGCGGGCGTTCGGCGGGCCGGGCGGCGGGGGCCCGTCCGAACTCCTCCAAGCCGGGGCGGGTGCAGGTCAACCCGCCGGGGGCGCACGGTGGGCTGACCGCGGGGCCGGCGTCGGCGGCCGACCCGCGGCAGCCCGAGGCGGGAACCGAGGATCCGGACGGACTCGACGAGCTGTGGCGACGGCACGCGGTCGGCAGCTGACGGCTCGGCTGCCGGGCGCCCGTCCGATCGACGCTTGAAAAAGCGTGCTCCAGTCGTACGGCGGATGGATGTGTGCCAAAATCCACATCGTGATGGGCCACTGATGATGTCGGTGATCGCTGTTTTTGGTGGCGTCCAGATCGACAACCGAGATACCGAACCGCCTCGCTTCCGCGAACGTGATCTGCCCGACGTCGAACGGCGGACCAAGGCCGCCCTCGCGAAGCTGCGCCCACGGCTGTTGATCGGCGCGGCTGCCTCCGGAGCTGACCTGGTGGTGTTGGCCGCCGCGCGGTCGGCAGGGCTTGGCGTGCGGGTGGTGCTGCCGTTCGATGTCGACACGTTCCGGCGGACGTCGGTCCACGGCCGTGGAGCTTTCTGGTGCGCCCGGTACGACCAGCTGATCGGCTCGTTGAAGCCGTGTGAGCTGGAGATCCTCGGTGAGGTCGAGGACGACGCGGTGTACCACCGCACGAACACCCGCCTGCTCGCGCGTGCCGTACAGCTGCGGCGGACACCCGCTGAGGGCATCGTCGCGCTGGTATTGCGTCCGGTCGTTTCGCACCGCGCGTCGGTGACCGACGATCTGGTGGACAAGGCCAGGAACGCGGGCCTGCCCATTATCGAAGTGTCCACTTTCGGCTGACCGGAACAGCCCGCCGGCGGCCCCGCTCGGGCACCCTGGCGCTTGGTCCCCGGGACCTCCGGCGGCCCTGTGGCGGGCGATGGCCGGAGTTGTGTGTGGCCTGTTGGCCGTATCGACAGCGGCACGTACAGCCTGTGCATAATGGGTACGTGACCATCCGCGCGCCGCGCATCCCCGGGCTGTTTGCCGGGGCTGTGACGCGCGTCCGCGCGGGGGCCTGTTGTCGCTGCCCTCGCGTGCGCTGACGTCCGCATTGCCGTCCCGGCGTCCCTGACCTGTTCATCCGGTCGCGCGCGAGGGGTCATCGTCGGAGAAGCCCGGTTGCTTCCGGCTGGCTTGTGTAGATCAAACGACATGTGGGCGATGCGTCCCCAGATGCTCGCCTGAGGCTCACTCGGGCATATGGTCCGCGGTCGCCGTGGGGCCATCCCGGCTGGCGTCGTTTATTTTTTCCTTTTTGTCCTTTAATTCGTCATCTGTTTGTTATTTGTTTGCCATTCGGATGGCATCCGCCAGTCATTGCCGATGTGAACGCAAAGGGGCGTCACAATGAGTTATGACCTTAGCGGTCAGTGCGCCGGGATCTCCGACGATCTGGCTGGCTGGGAGTGGACGTTCGAGGAGCGGACGTTCGAGGAGTGGACGTTCGACGAGTGGACCGCGCACTTGCGGGCCGCTGGCTTTCGGCTCTGCCCAGCCAGCTGCGGGGTGCCGGTGGAACTGCGCGGGCTGCGTCCGGACGGGTTCGGCTTCCATCTGCGGTGTCGCGGCGTGCGGATGACGCTGTCCGTGTTTCGTCCCGGTCGCGCGATGTGGCAGTTCCCGTACTGGGACCCGACATGGACCCCGGAGGAGGGGCTGTCACTCTGGGTAAATTATCCAGCTGATTATTCCTCCTGGGGGGGACGGGCGTTTGAGAACCGGATCCGTTCCGTATCGGATGGTGACGGCGACGGTGACAGTGACGTCATCGACAGCGGTCCGGCACGCCCCGGCGTTGTCCCCGGCGTTGTCCCCGGCGGCGAGGCCATTTTCGACCGCGCTCGTCTGTTCTTCGAGCACGAGGATGTTCCCGATCACCAGGTCGTCTTCGACGGCGGTCGGGAACGTGGCTGGCGTGGTCACGAGGCGGGTCTGCTGCGGCCGGGGGAGGCCGCGAAGCTGTTCGCCCGGCTGATGGCCGAGGCGGACGCGGCTGCCGGTGTCAATGCCGGTGTCGGCCTGGCTGTTGCGCGGCTGCCCCGCGCGAGGGTGGGTGAGCCGAGGCTGATCCCGGCCCGATGCGACTGATGCGCTGCTGCTCCCGCGCCGATATTTCTCAGCGCCGCACCAGACCTTGATCTCGTGGAGATCGCGTGGAGTGTGGCTGGGCCTGCTCGTCACGCCCATCCAGGTCTGCGGTAAGCTGCAGAAGCTCCAGGGGGTGTAGCTCAGCCCGGTAGAGCGCCTCCCTCGCACGGAGGAGGCCAGGGGTTCGAGTCCCCTCACCTCCACCACTTGGAGTGACAATGCCCTGACCTGGGCAAATAGATAGACTCTATGAGATTAGATCGTTGATCGAGTGGAGGATGCCCAGGTCAGGGCTCTGATCGTTTGGTTCGATTCCCCGAACGTACCGGCGGACCTTGGTTGCGGAACGTAGTTTCGGGGATTGGTCGGCAGCGGCATCGCAGACCTCCGCGTCGCCGGAGCGTCTGCTGCACGATGCGCCATAAAGATCTCTGTGATAGCCCGGTGAGCCGCCGTGTCACGCGGCCATTGTGTGTGGCAGCGTCGCTGGCGTTCGGGCAGCTCCCAGCTACGTGCCTGATCACGTCGGCAGATAGCGCCGATAACGCCGACGATCGCCTCGCCGGGGGGCATCGGGCAGGGCGGTCCGCTGGGTGCGGCAGCCGCTCTGCCCGCCCGGGTACGAAAGAGTGTCGACGATCAGATGCTGGCCACTCGTCGCTGACGCTTTCGCCCGCGACGGCCCGAGGGCATGTGTGCACAGGTCAGAGGTCAGAGGGCGGCTGGTCGGTTTTCCGCGGTGGCGGGTGTGGTGGGCCAGGCGGCGGTGTCGTCGCGGGTGATCGGTTGGCTGGTGACTTCGAAGCGGTGTCCGTCGAGGTAGGTGATCGTGGCTTCGACGGGGCGTCTGCTGGTGCCGCTGATCGAGATGCGGGTGAGGACGAGCAGCGGGGTGCCGCGGGAGACGCCGAGGTCGCGGGCTTGGTCGGGGGTGGCTGCGGCGGCGCCGACGCGGGGGTGCCAGGTGAGGGGGCCGTGGCCAAGGTCGTATTCGAGCCGGTCGTAGATGCCTCCGGGGCCGGTGGAGGCGGCTTCGAGGACGGTGCCGCGGGCCAGGTCAGCGGGCAGGTAGGAGTCGGCGATCTGGACGGGGTGGCCGTCAGGGCCGACGATCCGGTGGCGCTCCAGCACGTCACTGCCGATGGGGACGTCGAGGAGGCGGGCGATGTGTGGGGGAGCCGGCAGCCAGCGGCGAGTGGGTGGCGCGGTGGGTCGCCAGTGGCCGGCGGCGGCGTTGAAGATGTAGCCGAGTTCGTTGCGGCGGACCTGGCTGCCGACGTCGACGGGTTGCGGCGGCGCTGTGGGGTCGAGGACGAGGGCGCCGGATCGGTCGACGATGCGGATGCGGCCTTCGAGAGCCAGCAGGCCGAGCGCTTCGGCCAGGACACCGCGGCCCACGGAGAACTCCGCGGTCAGCTGGCTGTGGCCGGGCAGGCGGCTCCCCACCGGGTAGGGGGTGGGGTCAGCATCGAGGCGCCGGCGTAGCTCGGCGGCGATCTCCTCGTATCGGGTCATAACGGCACTCCTCGTCACTCAAACTGTACCGGTACTGTTTTCGATCTTTCGATCGGATCACTCTTCCTGTACCGGTACAGCAGACGTTACCAGCGTGTAACGCCACGACGGGCGAGGTGTTCGATGCCAGCTGATCACTACCAGGAGTCGACGTACGGCGATGCGATTGCCGACACCTACGACGACCTTTACGGCACGTTCCTCGCCGACCCTGTGCAGATCAAGGTGCTCGCCGACCTCGCCGGGGACGGCCCGGCGGTCGAGATCGGCTCGGGCACCGGCCGGGTCGCGCTCCCCCTGGCACGCGTGGGGGTGCCGGTCGTCGGGATCGATGCCTCCGGGGAGATGACCCGCCAACTGCACCGCTCGGCCGTGGCGGAGGGGCTTGCGGTCACCGCGGTCGAGGCCGACGCGGCGGCCTTCACCGTCGCCGACCCGGTCCCGCTGGTCTACGCCGTGTTCAACACGTTCTTCCTCCTCGCCGACCCTTGCCAGTTTCCTGGAGATTGCAGGGCCTCTCGTCGAGACTCACGTGAGAGCGGAGATGCCAGGCTTCGGCGTTACCTGCGGCATTCACCAAATTGACATTGGCAGAGTCTCCGTGACGACACCGCTTGTGCGCTTGGCAAATCTCGCCGAGCTAAGGGCGATGGCAGACGACTCCTTGGAAAAGATCGCTCGTTACGAGTGCATCGACGGTGAGAGCATCTATATGCAACTCATGGTCGACTGATCGGAACGGCAAGCAGCCATTGATCTAGCCGATAGGCGGCCTCGGCCGTACCGTATAATCTCGTTTCGTCGACTTGTTACTCCGAGTAGGGTGCCAGTCGACTGGCACCCGCGACGACGAGGCTGTCGACGACGCGCTGCCAGTCATGCAACAATCCTGCATCTGCCGCGGCGGGCCGGATTTCGATTAGCCATGATGTGATCAGGAAGCTACGGTTCGTGATGCCATCTGGATTAGGAAGGACGAGATCCTCGATCCATGGCATGCCAAGGCGTGCTTGCTCCGCAGTTTCCATCGACGACAGGAAGCTGAGGATCTGATCGACGCAGGTCGGGTTTCCGCGGGCGTGCGGCAGCCATTGTTTGACGACGGGCAGCAAGGTCGCGGGCTCCCACCATACTATTGGCTTGGTTTCGACCTCCCGGTAGAGGTAGGCGACTTCGCCTGCGGGATTCGGAATCAGTGCCGGCAACGCGTCGCGCGTGTACCGCCCTCCTTCAAAAGGAGTGTGACCCGATACTTTCAGCCTAATGACATAGTTGACCACGGTCGGCCACATTCTCCGCGCGGTCGCTGCACGCACCGGTGATTCCTCGGCAGCGGCTGAAAGAGCCCTCAGGAAACTGTCCAGTCGCACAGGGCTGTCTTGATAGGCAAGAATGTGCTCAAATATTGGCGTGTCGTCGCCTTCGGTGGCGATGGCGAGAAGCGCGCGCGCCGCGACCAAGGCATGGGTTCCGCGATGGTCCATGTCTTGGTCGTACGCGAGCAGCGCGCGGCGGTGCGTGGACAGGAACGCGTCGAAAAGTTCGCGGGCGACCTTTGATATGCAGATATTTGCCAGCACTGCCGGCGCGAGAGCTCGGATGGCAGGGTCGAGGCGCGAGACGTAGATGGCGTCACCAGCGGTGGCCGCGAGCGAGGCTACGACGGGGTCGCCAAGATAGACCAATGGCCGCTGGCCGGTATTCACATCCCAATCACCGAACGCACATTCTCGCATGGTTTCGGTCGATAGCTGCAAAGCTGCCTCGTGATGGCAGGGTCTGTCCTGGGGGCAGGGGATCCCCCACACGTGGTCGAGGCCTCGGGCCAGGTGTAGACGTACCTCGTGGGCGACTGCGCGCGCGAGGTTTCTGGCTGCGGCCATGGAGCGTTGGTACGTCTGCGAACTGTCACTGCCGTCGATGAGGGCTCGAAGTGCTGCGGCATTTGGCGTCAGTAGTAGGGGGAGCACTCGCGCCGCGCTGCGGTCGGCTGCCTGTTCGAAATAAGTCTCCTCGTATTCGAACCGGAGGGGTGACGCTTCGCCCTCCCCGACGCGAAGTATGATGCCAACGGCGAAGCGCAGAGCATGCTCGGGCACAGCGACGTTGTGGAGCAAGTGAGCTTCAAGTGCCACTGCGGCTACGGCTGTGGGTGTGTCCCAGCGGTCCCGCGGGCTAAGCGTGGACAGGGCCTCGTGAATGTCCTGAGCGACGGCAAGATCGGCAGTGAGGTCCTCGGCACTGATTGCTTGGGCCGTGTCTCGCTTCAGGTTGACGTGGTACCGGAGCATGAGCCGCGCTGCCTCCTGGGCACGGCCCACGTCCACGTTGACTTCCTGCAATGCCTGGACGATCTCTTTGGGAGGGTTGCTCTGGATGAGCAGGCCACCTTCGACTATCTGTGCTTCGTAGGTGTTGCGGTCGAGGCCGCTCGCCCAGGCTCGCACCGTAACGAGCTGCTCTTCGATGTCTGTAGCGTCGGCCTCGCCCGACGACTCTCTAACCAGGCTTTCCATCGTAGCGACCAGTTGTTGACCGACAAGGCGCAGCTCATCCGCACGCTGGTCATCGGCGCGCAGCACCAGGAACATGGCTGTCTCGCGAAGTGACCATTGGCGACGTTCACGGCCGGTGGGGTGATCGGGGGCCGCTGCCAGCCGCCTGGTCTCGTGGACGACGCGCGAGAACTCCTCATGCCAGATCATCGGCTCCGCGAGGTATGGATCGAGCAGTCGATCGGCGTGTTCGAGGTGGCGCACGAGCAGCCCGACGACGAGCCCAACCATCGCAAGGTTCTCGCACCCTACGAGCAGCATATCCACGATGTTGGGCAGAGGGATTCCGATGTCGATCAGCTGGTCGCATACGCGTTCCAGAGCTTGCAACGCGCTCATGCATGGATATGGTCCGACGCCGCTTCCGCGGTACCACAGCCATACATGTCCGTCGCCGATGTAGGTGCGGCGCGTCCCGGTGATGTCGAGTTCATTGTCGTACGCGGCGAGGCTGTGTCCGTTGACGGGGGCGCGGTAGGAGTCATGACCGGCGAGGACACGTGCGCGGGTGAGCGCAGCATGGTTGAGCATTCGGTTGAGTACGGCGACGCCGTTGTGGAAGTCGGACTGGAACAAGGCCATGAACGGGCCCCGGTACCAGGCTGCGAGGGGTCTTACACCGAACCCGCGGGAGTGGTGGTCTCTGATGCCGTCCTCGTGGACGCCGGTCCCGTCCTCGTCGAGGTAGTAGGCCTCAGTCACCTCTGCCAGGAAACCCCGCCGGTACATCGCTAGCGCTCGGCCGGTAAACGGCTCCTCGACCGCCGGACGCAGCCAAGCGGGCGCGTCGTTCGCAACGCGGCGAAGCACAGACTCGCCGTCTTCACTCAGATCGGGGCCGAGGAGCGCCAAGAACTCCACGGTGGTTTCATCCGTAATCTCGCGAGGCACGTCGGGGCGCCTAGGGCGGCGGCTGCGAGGGTAGCCGATCCCGGAGCGGAGCCGGCTGCGCAGGGCTGTGGTCCTGCGTTCTTCCTGGATCTCCTCAGGGGAGCGGGTGGCCCGTGCCGCGGCAGCGGTCGCTCGCTCTTCTTCCGACCGACGATCGGCCGCGGCGCAGGTAGCGATCAGCCTGTCATGCAGCCTCACCCGCAGCGGGTACCCCGTGGCTGTGTCGTCGCGGACGAGGGCCCGGAGCCAGTCGCGCAGGAGGTCTCGCACGTGGTCGCCAGCTTGCCACGGTGTCTCGTCGTCGAGCAGGAGGCGCACGAGCGGCTCGACGGCAACAATTCGGACCAGGCCGGTCTCGCCGCGAAGCCGCTGGTCCACGAGGCGACATAGCCGTTTGAGTCCGGCACCTCGATCGGCGTTCAGGTCAGCCCATGCCTCGCGCAAGATGGATACAGGGTCACCTATCGTGAGGAGAGCTTCACCTGGAACGTCAGCCCAGCGTTCACCGTGGCCGGCCTCGACGAGGTCGTCAAATGCCTGTTGTAGACGGCCGAGTCTGCCGTGCAGCGGGTTCGAAGGCGTGTCAGGCGCAGCGAGCCTCGCTTGGCAAACCAGGCGTGCCGCGCCGAGTGCCCAGCGGGGTACGCCGGCAGCGACCAGTTTGGACGTGGGGTTGTTTGACGCGAGGAGGAGGCGGGCGACCGCGTAGCGGCGCACCTCGTCGTGGGTGAACTCTGGGCCGATCTTGAAAGGGTCGTCGGGTGAGGTCCGCAACAGCCCGTCGTGCCGAAGTCCGTCGAGCGCAGCGGGATCGATCGATCCGACGACATTGAGGGCGTCACCGCCACAGAGCGCGAGGTCGGCCAGACGCAGGAGCGCGAGCTGCCGGGCGTCTGGCGTGCCGCGGTCGGCCTGCTCATGGCGACGGACCAGCCCCACCCACACCTGTTGCATGGCGTCGGCTGGAGGGTCCCCGCTTTCGTGGACAGTGCTCGAACGTCACCGTCCGCCGATCTTCGAAGTCTCATGCGACCAGGAAGCGCAACAGGATCCACTACGCGCTACGGGCCGCCGGTGAACGTGCGAACGCCCTCCTGAAGTACGTCAATGGCCCTGCGCAGCGTCAGTCTCGACCCCTGGAAGATCGGCCTGATTGTGAAAGCCGCCCTCGTGATCATCCACACCGAGCACGGCTGTACCACCTGACGACCACCACACGGAGGCAGCCACGCTTAACGGCGAACTTAACCACCGTAGACCCGTATGATGCTGGCTATGGTCGGTGACAGGGCCTCGCATGTCACGCCGTTGTCGGTGGCGCGGTCGCTGCGCCTGCTCGGCGAGCATGTGTCGACCTGGCGGAAGCTGAACCGGCTGACCGCGGCCCAGGTCGCCGAGCGGGCCGGGATCTCCCGGGACACGCTGCGTGCCA
This sequence comes from Protofrankia sp. Cj3, assembly GCF_917627355.1. Taxonomy (NCBI): domain Bacteria; kingdom Bacillati; phylum Actinomycetota; class Actinomycetes; order Frankiales; family Frankiaceae; genus Protofrankia; species Protofrankia sp. Cj3. The sequence goes on from NZ_CAKJTR010000021.1 coordinate 17,883, forward strand.
TCGAGCAGGGCAAGGGCACCGCGAGTACCGAGAACCTGTTCAGGGTGCTCCGCACCATTGGGATCATGGATGCCGTCGTCAGGGCTGCCGACCCGTACGAGACCGACGTCGGCCGGCTGCGCATGGACGAGATCCTCCCCAAGCGAGTACGGCGCTGATGGCTGGCCGGGATCCTGTCGAGGTCACCGTCGAGATCGACGGGCAGGAGACCGCCGCCGGAACGCTGTGGCTTCACGACCGCGGCGGACAGAGCGCCACGTTCCGATACGCCGACGCCTACCTGACCAACCCGGCCGGATACGACCTCGACCCGGCGCTGGCCAGGGCCGCTGGCGTCTTCCACACGCCGCCGGGGTCAGCCATCTTCAACGCGTTCGCCGACAGCGCCCCCGACCGATGGGGCGAGAACCTCATGAGGCGTGCGGAGCGCGAACGCGCCCGCGCCGCCGCGGCCACGCCTCGCACGCTTGGCAAGGCCGACTTCCTTCTCGGCGTCCGCGACGACACCCGCCAGGGAGGTGTCAGGTTTCGCCAGCCGGCAAGCGCCACCTACTATTCGACGCACCGGCACGCGGTCCCACGGCTGATCGACCTGGCCCGGCTCCTGCGAGCAGCCGACCACGTCCGCACGGAGGGCGACGTCGACCGCGACCTCGCCGACCTCATCGACGCAGGTAGCTCGCTCGGCGGCGCGCGCCCCAAGGCGGCGGTGCGGGACGCGTCCGGGCGGCTCTCGATCGCCAAGTTCCCGCGTTCGGACAG
>NZ_CAKJTR010000021.1:18917-19848 GCF_917627355.1 Protofrankia sp. Cj3
TCGAACGCCACTCGCCGGGAGCTGACGCCGACCTGCGTGAGCTCTACCGGCGGATCCTGTTCTCCATCCTGACCGGGAACACCGACGACCACCTGCGCAATCACGCGTTCCTGCGCGAGCGAGACGGCTGGGCGCTCTCTCCTGCCTATGACCTCAACCCCAATCCGGACAACCCGGCCCGGCTGAGCACGGCCGTCGATCTCGACAACACCGACGCAAGCATCGACATCGCGCTGTCGGTAGGCAGCTACTTCCGCCTGTCGCCGCCGAGGGCCCGCGACCTCGTCAGGGAGGTGGAGACTGCCACGGCGGGCTGGCGGCAGGCCGCCGCCGAGCTCGGCATTCCGAAAAGCCAGGCCGACCGGATGGCAGTGGCCTACGAGAGCGAACAGCGACGGATCGCACGCGCTCTCAGCGTGTCTTGAGGATCCGTGCAGGCGCGTGCGATCGCGTCGGAGACTGCCGCTGATCACCAGTGACACCCGCATCGAACACAGCGGCGCCGTCAGGCAGCCTCGTCGAGGTCATCGCCCAACGCGGGAGCCAGGTGGCGCGGGGCCTTGGGCGCGACCGCCACCCCGGGCGTCCGTGGACCGTCGAGGACCCGGCCAGGGAGGCCGGACTGTCACGCGCGGCCTTCGTCAAGCGGTTCGCCACCATCGTCGGTCAGCCCCCGTCGGCGTACCTGACCTGGTGGCGGATGATGACCGTGGCACGACTGCTGCGCGAGTCCAAGGCCCCACTGAGCACAGTCGCCGAACGCTGTGGCTACGGCTCGGAATTCGCGTTCGCCACACGGAGAGCGATCGAACGCTCCGGCTGAGCCGGCCCGGGACCGGACACCGCCCGTCGCCTCTGCGCCCGCTCCCCGGAAGCTGCGCGACGGCCATCAAATCGGCCCACCTCGCCCGACCACGGCACACCTTAAGCG
>NZ_CAKJTR010000021.1:20458-21441 GCF_917627355.1 Protofrankia sp. Cj3
GCCTCGCGCCGGTCAGGGGCGGCGTCCCACGTAGAGGCGGGCAGGTGCGGGCCACGTCCGAGGAACCTCAGCGACGTCGCTGAAGCCTGCCGCCGCGATGGTCGGGACGAGTTCGTCCGAGCGCCACGGATGGCCGCCGCAGCGAATGGTGCGCAGGTCGGTCAGTAAGCTGGACAACCGGTCATCAAGGCCGGTGAACGTACCCGCGAGCAGCCAGCCGCCCGGCCGCAACGCACCGGAAACGGCAGCCAGCGCCGCCGGGACGATATCCGCAGGCAGGAACGGCATCGGAAGCCAGATCACGTCGAATCCCGCCTCGTTGTCGAGGGCAGCTACGTCCTGTCGCCGAACTTCGACGCGACCGGCTATGCGTTCCGTTTCGATATTGCTGCGGGCCAGGTTCAGTGCGGGTTCAAATATGTCAATACCCACTACGCGCAGCTCGGGATAGGAACGGGCCATAGCGATCGCCAACCAGCCGGTCCCCGTCCCGACATCAAGGAAGTCCGCCCCGGGAGCAGTCAGGCGGCTATTCAGGTCGGGTAGCATGCCCGCGGCGGTCCGCACGGCGTCACAGATCGCCATCGAAAGACGGCCGATGCTCTGCAGCAGCGGCACGTTGATTTGGTCCCAGCTCCCGACACGGCCGGGATTTTCGATCAGCTCCGCTGCCTGCTGCACGAACGCACGAGCCAGCCCCACCACCGGGGCGGCATGGCCGCCGTACCCGCCGGGTTCGCCGAGCAGTTCGACGGCGATGTCGGCCAGCAATGCACGTACCCGCGGATCGGCCGGCAGATTCTCGGTCTCTATGCGCACATGGGCGGCCAATGCCGCCAACGCGTCCAACGATGAGCCCAAGCGAACCGCCGTACTCATCAACGCCTCGGACACGACGTCCCCCCTTCTGATCTGCCCGCACCTGCCGGCGGAGTCAGGGTAGACCAACCCGGAGCCGCGGCCGTCTGGCCCTGCGGTTCACC
>NZ_CAKJTR010000021.1:21846-36650 GCF_917627355.1 Protofrankia sp. Cj3
TGACCAGGCCGCGCCATCGCCGAGCAACGCGCGTAGCTCCTCCGGCTGGCGGATGAGGTCGTCTGTGTATCGGGCGGCCAGGCTGGTTCGTACTCCCGGCTGCCGGGCCACCACGTCCCGCAACAGCGTCGAGCGGTTGCTCGCCGCGAAGGCCGCCGGTGGGGCGAAGGCCGCCGGTGGGATGGAGCGCCCGGCGAACCGCGGCTTGGCGAGCACCAGTTCGGCAGCGTGCGTGATGATGTCCTCGACCAGGATGCCAAGGCCGCGCGTCATGGGCGGATGCACCGCCGGCGGCACGGACCCACCTGGCGCGGGGCGGCTTCAGCCGTCGCGTCCGACACCGCGATCGGGTGCGCTCATGTCTCCTGTCCCGGGCGTGCCGTCGGCGAGTCCGTAGCGCAGGTACACGGTGCCCCGCGGACTGGCGGCCGGCGGTTCGAGGAGGGTGACGTTCGTGGGCACCGCGCCCCCGTCGAACACCTTCTTCCCGACGCCGAGGATGACCGGGTGCACCCAGAGGTCGAGACGGTCGAAGAGCTTCTCGCGCAGGAGAGTCTGCACCAGGTTCAGGCTCCCAACGACCTTCACGTGCCTGTGCCGGTCACGAATCTCGTGCACCGCGCCGGCCAGATCAGGGCCTAGCTGCGTGGACCCGGCCCACGAGAGGTCGGGCCGGCCGCGGGAGGCCACGTACTTCGGGACGCTGTTGAAGAGCGTGGCGATCTCGTTGTCCTCGCCGCCATCCTGGTTCGGCCAGTAGGCGGCGAAGATGTCGTACGTCCGCCGGCCGAGCAGGAGGGCGTCCGTGCCCTCGTACGCGGCACCGACCTGCGTCCCGGTGACCTCGTCCAGCAGGGGTGCCTGCCAGCCGCCGAACGGGAACCCGACCGGGTCCTCGTCGGGGCCGCCGGGTGCCTGCGCGACGAGGTCGAGGGTGGCGAACAGCTCGATGTGGATGAGGCCCATGCCCGTACTCCCTGATGAGGTGGTGGTCCCGCTTGAAAGGTAGACCCGCGTGCCGACAGACTCATCGCCGCGACGCGGCTGCGCACTCGTCGACCGCCTCGTCCGCAGGCAGCTGCCGCAGGTCGCGATCCTGCTGTCGCGGAGGCCCAGGCGATAGAAGGACAAGGGGCCGCGGTCGCGGCGCTTCTCGCGCAGGCCGGGTCGGAGGACGGCGGGGTGAAGTTGACCGGGCAGGGCGGGCTGCTGTCCGGGTTGCTCAAGCAGGTTCTCGAGCGGGGCCCGCGGCCGAACTCGATGCGCATCTGGGCTATGCGCGGGGCGGGGGAGGGGGCGGGCGGGGAGGTTCGAGCCAAGGCTGATCCCGAAGGGCGAGCGGCGGGTCGGGGCCTGTCGGACACGGTGATCTCGCTGTACGCGGGTGTGGGATGACGGTCCGCGACATCGCCCACCACCTGGCCCGTACGGCCTTTGCGTGACGACGCAGGAACCGCCCTCCGCACCGCCGGACGCGGCCGGTGCGGCGAAGGCACTCACGACCTCCGCACCAGCCGGCCAGGCGGTAGCGGCTGTAGATCGTCGATCACGCGTAGGGTGGTACGCGGAGCAAGAACCATTCGCCGGGCCTTGGAGGGGCGGGATCGATGGGTCGTCGGTTCAACACGGCCGGTCCGTGCCTGCCGGTGGAGCATTACATGATCCCAGCGCTCTCCCGGCTGCCGGAGGTGCCCGGGCTGGTGGATCTCAAGGCCTACTTCGTCGTGCACGCCCCCCGCCAGACAGGCAAGACGACCGCGCTGCGCGCGCTCGCCAGCGACCTGACCGCCCAGGGCCGGTACGCCGCGCTGCACTTCTCCTGCGAGGCGGCCCGCGCGGCGGGCGACGACTTCGGCGCCGCCACGCTGGGTATCCTCCAACGGATCAAAGAAGCTGCCCGGTGGCAGCTGCCACCCGACCTTCGCCCGTCGGCCTGGCCCATGGCACCCGCGGCGGCACTGCTTGGCACCGCGCTCCGCGAGTGGGCCGAAGTCTGCCCCCGGCCGTTGGTGTTGTTCTTCGACGAGATCGACGCGCTGCGCGGGCAGAGTCTGATCAGCATCCTGAGCCAGCTTCGCGACGGTTATAACAGCCGTCCCGCCCCGTTCCCCGTCTCGGTCGTCCTCTGCGGCCTGCGCGACGTCCGTGACTATAAGGCTGCGGCAGGTGGTGACGCGTCCCGGCTGGGGACATCCAGCCCGTTCAACATCAAGCTGAAGTCGCTGCGACTCGGCGACTTCACCCCAGGCGAGGTGGCCGACCTCTACGGCCAGCACACCACCGACACCGGCCAGCAGTTCGCCCCGGGCGCCGTCGACCACGCCTACGAGCTCACCAGCGGCCAGCCGTGGCTGGTCAACGCCCTGGCCCAGGAGGTTGTCGAGGAGATCGGCGTGCCCGCGTCGGAACCGATCACCGTCGAACACCTCGACCAGGCCAAGGAGCGCTTGATCCTCACCCGCGCCACCCACCTCGACTCCCTCACGGCCAGGCTCGCCGAACCCCGCGTCCGGCGGATCATCGCACCGCTGATCGCTGGCGACCCGCTCGCCCTCGACCCCTACGACGACGACCTCAGCTACGTCCGCGACCTCGGCCTCATCGCCCCCAACCCCCCGGTCAGGGCCGCGAACCCCATCTACCGCGAGGTCATCGTCCGCGTCCTGTCCGCCAGCATCCAGGAGAGCGTCACCGCTGACCCGCGCACTTTCGTCCGCCCAGACGGCGGGTTCGACCTGCCCAAGGTCCTCTCGGAGTTCGCCGACTGGTGGGTCGAGAACGGCGAGTTCCTCACCAGCCGCGGCTACTACAACGAAGCCGCGGCCCAGCTCATCCTCATGGGCTACCTCCAGCGCGCCGTCAACGGCACCGGCGTGGTCGAACGCGAGTACGCCGTCGGCTCAGGCCGCATCGACCTCCACCTCCGCTGGCCCTACACCACCCCGGACGGCATCCCGCGCGTCCAGCGCGAAGGCATCGAGATCAAGGCCTGGCGCACCGGCCGGTCCAACCCGCTGTCCTCCGGGCTCCGACAGGTCGACCGCTATCTTGACCGCCTCCGCCTCCCCACCGGCACCTTGGTGATCTTCGACCAGCGCCGAGGTGCCCCCAGCATCGACGAACGCACCACCCTCACCACCACCGCCAGTCCCGCCGGCCGCACCATCACCCTCCTCACCGGCTGATGCGCCGTGAGGGGCACACGGGGCTGTCCGGGACGATCGAGCCATGCCGACACAGCTCGATCATCAGTAGCTCGCTGTGGAGGGCACGGTAGCTGACAACGAGGCGATGCGGTGGGTCCGGCGATGGCCCGCTGGTCGACGGGGCCTGAGCAGGCCGCAGGGGCCTCGTTGATACTCAGCCAGAGCTCGCCACGGGCGCGCGGATGTGATGGATGAGCGGGTGATCTGGGCGGGCACCCTCATCGACGGTCCGGGTACGTGCCGCAAGGAAATGGCGCCTCCCTCCGCCGCCTCGCGATCCATCCGCCCGGGCGCCGCTCCCTGATCGAACGCCCTATTGCTGGAGCCTCTAAGAACGCCCGGCAATAGGGGCGTGGATCAAGGAGCGGGGCTGGGGTGCGTGCGGCGCGAGGCGACGGAGGGAGCCACCGGAGGTGTTGGGTGGCGACTGACGAGCCGGGGTACCCGTGCATCGCGCAGTGATGGACGGGGAGCGATGCGGCGAGGTGCGTGCCCTGGCCCCGCGACGCCGCGTCCCCTATTGCCGGGCGCTCTAAAGGTGCCGTTTGTAGAGCCGTACGGCCAACGGCGCGAACACCACGATCACGGCGACACTGGCGACGAGCGTCCAGCCTGCCTCCGCGGATACATGGGCGCCGTTGGCCAGGTCCCGGTCGGCGGAGACCAGGTGCGATACCGGGTTGACCCTGACGAACGCGGCCAGCCAGCCCGGCAGGGTGTTGACGGGTACGAACGCGTTCGACAGGAACGTCAACGGGAACATGATCATCATGGAGATGCCCTGGACGCTCTGGGCGCTGCGCGCGACGGTGCCGAGGCAGGTGAACACCCAGGCCAGCGACCAGCCGGTGAAGACCGCGAGCAGGATCGCGGCGACCACACCGAGCACGCCGCCGCCGGGCCGGTAGCCGATCGCGATGCCTATGGCAAAGGTGATCGTCGCGGCGATCGTGTAGCGGAGCAGGTCTGCGACCATCGGCCCCGCCAGCGGCGCGATCCGGGCCATCGGCAGCGACCGGAACCGGTCGAAGACGCCCTTGTCGATGTCCTCGCGCAGCTGGGTGCCGGTGGCCATGCTGGTCGTCAGCACGGTCTGCGCGAGGATACCGGGGATCATCAGCGGCAGGTAGCTCTTCACATCGCCGGAGATCGCCCCGCCGAAGATGTAGGCGAACATCACCGTGAAGAGGACCGGCTGCAACGTCACGTCGAAGAACTGCTCCGGGTTGCGCCGCATCTTCTTGGTGGCACGCCAGGCCATGATCATGATCTGGCGGAACGTGTCCGCCGGGCTGGGCCGGCTCTGGGCGCGGGCGACCGCAGCCCGGGAGTCGATCGTGATCGTGGTCATCGGGCCATCTCCTGTGGGGCTTGCGCACGCATGGGTTCGGGCTCGGTCGTGTCCGCCCGCTCGCTCTCGCTGCTGCCGTGGCCGGTGAGCGCGAGGAAGACCTCGTCGAGAGTCGGCTTGTCGACGCCCACCGAGGCAACGTGGACACCCGCCTGGCGCAGCCCGATCAGCACGTCGGCCACCCTGTCGGCCGTCTCGATCGGGACGTTGAGCTGCCCGGACTCCGGGGTGAGGACCGGCTCCTCACCGAGCTGGCGGCGCACCACGTCCGCGGCCAGCGACATATCCGCGTCCGCGGCCAGGCGCAGCCGCAACGTCAGGTTGCCGACCGAGGTCTTCAGCTCATCGGGTGTGCCCTCGGCCACCTTGCGGCCGTGGTCGATCACCGCGATCCGGCCGGCGAGCTGGTCGGCCTCGTCGAGGTACTGCGTGGTCAGCAGGACCGTGCACCCGCTGGCGACCAAGCCGCGGATGGTGTCCCACATCTGCCCGCGCGTCCGGGGGTCGAGGCCGGTGGTCGGCTCGTCGAGGAAGATCAGCGGAGGCTGAGTGATCAAACTCGCGGCCAGGTCGAGCCGCCGCCGCATCCCGCCCGAGAAATGCGAGATCCGCTTGTCCGCGGCGTCGGTGAGGCCGAACTGCTCGAGCAGCCGCGCGGCGGTATCGCGTGACCTGCGTGAGCTCAGGCCCTGCAGGCGCCCGAACATCCAGAGGTTCTCGGCAGCGGTGAGGTTCTCGTCGACGGAGGCATACTGACCGGTGACGCCGATCAGCTGCCGCACCCGGTGCGGCTCACGGCGGAGGTCGATGCCGAAGACCGACCCCTCACCATCGTCGATCTTGAGCAGCGTCGCGAGCATCTTCAACATCGTCGTCTTGCCGGCGCCGTTGGGGCCGAGCACGCCGAAGATCTCGCCCTCGTCGATATCAAGGTCGACGCCGTCTACGGCTCGCAGGCCACCGAATGTCTTGACCAGGCCACGTGCGTGGACCGCGGCTGTCATCGAGATGCTCCTTCCGAACCGTGCTCGGATGCCCGGCCCTGGGTGACCACTCTGCGGGTGACCAGTTTCACCGCGCTCTCAGGATGGTTTCACGGACTTTGCCCGGCGTTATGGAAGCCTGGCCGGGGGCTGACGGGCGGGCAACCGCTGGTCACTCAGAGCATCTAAAGATATTGCGCGCCGCTGAACATGGTGTGGACGACCGAGTACCAGCCGTCAGGCCCTGATCCACATGTTCCGCTGTGGACCGCGATCCGTCGTCGGCGTGGCGCGCATAACACCTGACTTCTAGATCAAACAGGTTTTGTAGAGGCGGGTTCTTTGGAGTGAGCCGCCCCTTGCCGGTGGTAACCGCCTCGCTAATAATTGATCGGCGACCTGATCGATTCTGCGGCCAGGTCGGGTGAGTCCGGGGGGCGCGATCCAACGCAATCATGCACGGGGGCGGTTCGCCGCGGAAGAAGGGCTCGGCGGCCCTATGACCGACGCCGTCCCCGCGGCGGCTGGCCGGAGCGGGCTTGCCGCGCGCACGACCAGACACGGGGACGGATCCCGCGACCGGTATGGCGTCCCGGCGTTTGCCGTGGCGGGCGCGCTTTTCGGCGCGCTGGTGCTCTGGCTGGCCGATGCCGGCCGGGATCCGGACACGACCAGCACCCTTTTCTCCGGCCTTGTCGGCGGGCTCTATCTGCTGACCGGCTCCGTCACGCACCTGCGCCGGCCGGGCCCGCTCGGGCTGCGGATGGTGACGGCCGGCATCGCCTGGTTCGCCGAAGACCTGCAGGTCTCGATAGCCCCAGGGCCGCACACCGCTGGGATGTTCTTCCGGAGTGTGGCGTCAGCGTATTTCCTGCATCTCCTGCTGGCCTTCCCGGAGGGGCGGCTGCGGACGCGCACCGAGCGGGTGGTGACCGGCGCCGTGTATGTGATTGCGCTCGTCCTCGTGCCGGTGGGCGTCCCGTTCTACCGGTCCGTGACGCCGAACCTGCTGCTCGTCGCCGACCTGGCCCGGACACAGGACATGCTGCTTAACGGCGCGCAGATGGTGTTCGCCGTGGTCGTCGCCGGTCTGCTGGTCCGGCGCTGGCTTGTCGCCACCCCGCCGGCCCGTCGGGTGCTCGCGCCGGTGTACGGCGTCGGGCTCGTCGGGAGCGTCGCGTCGCTGCTCCACCCGGTGCTGCCCGCTCCGAGCGCGTTGCTGGTCAACGAGGTCGCCCACCTCGCCGCGCTCGGGCTTCCGGTGGCCTTCCTGGTCGGCGCGCTGCGTGTCCGGCTCGGCCGCACGGCCGTCGCTGACTTCCTGCTCCAGCTGCCCCGGATACCGCCAGCCGAGCTACGTGACCTGCTGGCCCGCGTGCTCGGCGACCCGACGCTGCGCATCGCTTACCCCTGCCTGGACAGCCCCGGCTCCGCCAACAACTACCTGGATGCCGACGGACGGCCCGTCGCGCCCCGTCCGGACGACGCGGTCACTTCGGTCCGGCGCGGCCGGCGCGTGGTCGCTGTGCTCCTGCACGACCCGGCGCTGCGCGCCGACAGGCATGTCCTGCATGCCGTGACGGCGGCCGCGGCGCTGGAGCTGGACAATCAGCGGCTCGCCGCGGAGGTGCGGGCCCAGCTTGCCGAGGTCCGCGCGTCCCGGGTCCGCATCGTCGCGGCAGCCGACGAGCAGCGCCGCCGGATCGAACACGATCTGCACGACGGCGCCCAGCAACAGCTCGTCACCACCGCGCTGATTCTGCAGCGGGCGCGGGAGCAGCTCGGTCCGGCAGCGCCCGACCCCGAGCTCCACGCGCTCCTGCAACGGGCCGCCGACGGGCTGGCCGTGGCAATAACGGAACTGCGCGAACTCGCCCGCGGCATCCACCCCGCGGTGCTCACGGAGGCCGGGCTGTTACCCGCGCTCCGGGCGCTCGCCGCCCGCTCGGCGTACTTCGTGCATGTCGTTGACGGCCCCGTGTTGCCGCCGCTGCCAGAGCGGGTGGCCGCGACGGCCTACTTTGTCGCGGCCGAGGCCGTGACGAACGCGGCGAAGCACGCCCGCGCCAACCAGGTCCACGTTCACGTCCGGGCCGCCGGGAACCGGCTGCTCGTCACCGTCGCCGACGACGGCGTCGGCAACGCCGACATGAACAACGGGACCGGCCTGCTCGGGCTACGCGACCGGGTTGCCGCGCTCGACGGCACGCTGGCCGTGCGCAGCTTCCCCAACGCCGGGACATCCGTCCACGCCGAGTTACCTCTGGAGGAGCCGTGACCACCGCAACCACTCCATCAACCTCGGCCGCGGGGATGACGCGCGTCGTGCTCGCCGACGACGCGTCGCTGTTCCGGGTGGCACTTGCCGAGCTGCTGGAAGGCGATGGGTGCGCGGTCGTCGCGCAGGCCGAGAACGCGGACGAACTGCTTGACGCCGTCGAGCGGCACCGCCCGGACATCGCGGTCGTCGACATCCGGATGCCACCTACCCACCACCTGGAAGGACTGCGCGCGGCTGTGCTGCTGCGACAGCGCCACCCCGGGACGGGCGTGCTGCTCCTGTCGCAGCATCTGGAAGTCGCGCATCTCGACGAGCTGGTCGGGCACACCGCGCGCGGCGTCGGCTACCTGCTCAAGGACCGGGTTACCGGGCCCGACTTCCTGGACGCCGTCCGCCGGGTGGCCGCCGACGGCTGTGCGTTCGACCCCGAGGTCGTCCCGCTGTTCATCGGCGGCCGGGGCCGGCGCGACGAGCTGGCCGAGCTCAGCCCGCGGGAACGGCAGGTCCTCACGCTGATGGCGCAGGGCCGGTCCAACACCGCGATCGCCGACGAGCTGCACCTGACGACGCGTACCGTCGAAACGCACGTCCGCAACGTCTTTCAGCGGCTTGCGCTGCCCGACGAGGCCGAGCACAACCGCCGCGTCCTCGCGGTACTTGTCTACCTGCGCTCGGCCCGACGCGCCACGAGCAGCGCCAGCGCGGCCGCCGACAGCGTCGACTTGGGAAGGAACCCGGCGGCGGACGACAGCTCGACCGCATCGCCGTAGTGCTCGGCGTCGCGCACGGAGCAGAACACCACCGTGACACCGGGGGCCGTGCGGTGCAGCGCCCGGCAGACGCTGAACCCGTCCATGTCGGGTAGGGCGATGTCCAGCAGCACGATGTCGGGGCCCGTCTCGGGCACGCCGGTCAGTGCCTCAGCCCCGGTCGCGGCGTCGCCGACGACCTGGTAGCCGCCGCTCTCCAGAAGCGCCCGGGCGATGGTGCGGAAGGGCGCGCTGTCGTCGACGATGAAGACGCGGCCCACCGCCATCCGGTCCATCAGACGGACGGTAGCATCCGATATTCAGGCCGGCTTCGGTGCCAGCACTGGGAAAACCGGTCCGGTAAGCCAGTGCTGGCACCGATGTGCCCGGCCCCGGCACGCCTGAGACTCCTTTCCATGAAGCCTGTGCCGACCGTGCTCGCGTGTGTGCTCGCCGCGATCGTTGTTCTCGTCGTTGCCTGTGGTCAGATCACCACCGGCTCCGACTCCGGCTCCGGCTCCGGCTCCGGCTCGCTCGGTGGCGGTGGCGGTGGCGGCACAGGCGGGACTGTCACGAGCGTGCGCCCGGAGGTTACGACGAGCACGACGACGAGCACGAGGGCGGACTCGACGGGAACTCCGAACGTCACGCAGCGGGGCACGAATGCCACTAGCCGCGTCGACTGCGCGAGCATCGATAGCAAGCTGAAGATCTCCGCCTACCACGGGGCGATCCGCTGGAAAGCCACGTCCGCGTCGGGCGTCTCGGTCACGCCGTCGTCCGGGTTCCTCAACGAGGGGGAGAGCGAGGTCGTCCGTATCGGCGGGAGCTATTCCGGTGGTGGGAGTTTCATGGTGGTCGTCTCCGCGCCGAACCGGACCGGCTCGGGCAGCGTCAACGCTATGTTCACATGCCAGTGACGGAGCGCCGCGCACTATGGCGGCACCCGGCGCTGGCACCGGTGTACGCGGCGGCGATCGCGTTCGGCGCCGTCGCCTTGGCGATCCTGCCGGTGAAGAGTGGTGACCTGGCGTCAAAGGTCACCGTCACCGTGGAGGTCGATTCGTCTCCCACGCCAGCGAAGACGCGTGTCTGCCTGAGCCTGCCGGCCGGCAGGCGGTTCGCAGGCTCGGACACCCATACAGGCTCGGACACCGATAAGCGATGCGAGTCGGTCGAGGCGCCAGAGCCGAAAGCGAACTGATCGTGACGCAGAGGGCTGGGCTGGAGCGGAAAGAGTGGTTTCCGTTCCAGCGACTCGCGGTCACGGCGCTCGCCGCGCTCGCCGCGCTCGCCGCGGCCCTGTTTGGCTGGGCCCTGTTTACCGGGGAAGGCTTGCTCCCCGATCGCCCGGTCTGGTGGATCCCGCTTGCCGTGATCTTTGGGTCCGTCGCCGTCAGTGTGCCGCTCGCGATTCTGCTGGTGCGGCCGGCTCCAGTCTCCGGACGGCCGCTGGAGCCGGCTCGCGGACGGGCGTCGGGACCGGACCGTGGGTGGCACCCCGCGCGCGGGGTGGTGGTGGAACAACGGAGCACGGGATCGGATCGCGGGAAACCACTGGAGCTGGACGGCCGCTCCTCCAGGCCGGGCGCTGACCGCGCGGAGCCGGCGGCCGTGCAGCTCGTGCTGCCGGTCGGGCAGCCAGCAGGCGGCGCTCCGCCCGCGGGGCAGTGGTGGGACAGGGGCGCCCCGGCACCGGCCGCGGACACCCACGCGATCACGCCGGCTCGCCCGGTTCCCCGCGATCTCGCGGCACTGCGCGACGCCGCCCGTGTCGTGCAGTGCCCGCGCTGCGGCGCGTTCCGCATCGACGTCCGGCACACCAGCGCTGGATACGCGTTCCGCTGCCGTGTCGACGGCCACGAGTGGACATGGCAGCCCGGGACCGCGTGGCCGGCCACCGTCGTCGCGAGCCATCGCCGGAAACGCCCGCCGACCGCGGGACCGCACTGATCAGGAGCACGCCGACCAGGACGGATGGACGCATGTACGAGCAAACCTTCTCCCGCACCAACCCCGGCTGCATCGTGTTCCTGTTGGACCGCTCCGACTCGATGAAGCAGCCATGGCAGTCCAGTGGCGGCACCCTCGCCGAGGGCGCCGCCCGCGCCGTGAACAAAATCCTGCTCGACCTGTGCGTGAAGTCGGCGAAGGAGGTCGGCGGCCGGGCCCGGCACTACTTCGACGTCGGGGTCTTCGGCTATGGCGCCTGCCCGGTGGCGGGCGGCGAGGGCGTCGAGCCAGTACTGGCCGGGCAGCCGATCGTGCCGATCCCGCAGGTGTTCGACAATCCGCTGCGGATCGACGCCGTCAACGACATCGACGCAGTCGCCGGCTCCCAGCTCCCGGTCTGGGTCGAGCCGGTGTTCGGCTACCGCACCCCGATGTGCAGGGCCATCGCGGCGGCCGGCGAGCACGTGTTCGGGTGGGCGGCGGCCCACCCCGATTCGTTTCCCCCGATCATCATCAACATCACCGACGGGATGGTCACCGACAGCCCGTACGACGGCGCCGACCTCGCCGAGTGGGCCGCCCGGCTGACCTCGATCGAGACCGGTGACGGCCGGGCGCTGCTGCTCAACATTTTCCTGTCGCCGACGGTTGCCCCCGAGGTGCTGTTCCCGGCCACGGCTGCTGGGCTGCCCGAACCTGGCCCCGAGCTGTTCACGATCTCCAGTGTGCTGCCGACATCGATGGTCACGAACGCGCGCGGTGCGGGGGTGAAGATCACCGATGGCGCCCGCGGGTTTGTGTTCAACGCGGGCCTGGCGACGCTCGTGTGGTTCCTGGAGATCGGTACCCGGGTCGCCGGCGTCCGGGACCGGTGAGGATTCGCGGATGATCCTTGCTCGCTCTGTCTGTTTCTCGCTGGAGAAGCTGGGCGGCACGGCTGCGGAATGGGAGGACGCCGCCGCTTACCACGACGGCGACCCGGCCGCCGATGTCGAGCCCCGCTGCGTGGTCGTGGACGGCGCCACCGAGGCCTACGACGCGATCCGCTGGGTGGAACACCTGGTCAGCTCGTTCGTCGCCGACAGCGGGCCCGACCTCACCCCCGACGGGCTGCGCGCCTGGTTCGAACAGGTCCAGCGGCTGTGGGTTGCCGGGGCGCCCGCGCGGTTCGCCACGGTCATCGAGGAGCACAAGTTCCATACGCAAGGGTCGTTCGCGACCTTCCTGGGCTGCCGGCTCGCCGGCCTCGACGGGCCCGGTGCCCGCTGGGAGGCTGCCGCGCTCGGCGACACCGTGCTGTTCCACGTCAGGGCCGGCCGGCTGCTCACGCACTTCCCGCGGATCGGCGTGGATGACTTCGGTCTCTCCCCCGACGGGATAGGAACCCGCCCGGAGCTGCTCGGCCCCATGCTGGAGGGCCTGGAGCTGGCCAGCGGCGAGGTCCAGGCGGGCGACGTGCTCTTCGTCGCCACCGACGCACTGGCCCACTGGCTGCTGCTGGAGACCGGACGCGGCGAGGGGGCACTGTGGGCGGCACTCACCGATATTGATCATAACGCGGTGTTCGCGGCGATCGTCGCCGACCATCGTGCGGCCGGGCGGATGCGCAACGACGATGTCACGCTGCTGCGTGTCCGGCTTGTCACAGCTGAGCCCGGGGCGTTGGTGATGGGCCTGTGACCAGCTATCCGTCCGCCGAGGACTACATCAAGGCCGTGCAGCGGCCCGGCCTCGTGTTCGACCGGCCTGAGCTGGCCGAGGCCCAGTTCGACGTGCACCCGATGCTGGGCATCCCCGTCCCGGCGTCGGGCAGCACAGCGGTTGTGTTCAGGGCGACGGTCGGCGGCGCCGCGCAGGCGTTGCGGTTCTTCACCCGCGAGGACGCCTCCACCCAGCAGCGTTACACCGCGCTCAACACCTGGTTCGCTGAGCACAGCCTCACCGGCAACGTCGCCAGCTGCCGGTGGCTGGACGGCGCGATCCTTGTCAACGGGCGGCGCTGGCCGATGGTCCAGATGGAGTGGGTGGACGGGCGCACGCTCGACCGGCATGTCGAGGATCTCGTCGAGGCCGACGACCGCGCGGCGCTGGAGACGCTCGCCGGCTCATGGCGCGATTTGCTGCGCCGGACCCAGGCCGCCCGGTTCGCGCACGGCGACCTGCAGCACGGCAACGTGCTCGTCGACACGGCCGGCCGGCTGCGCCTGGTTGACTTCGACAGCTCGTGGATCGACCCGTTCACCGGCTCCCCACCGCCGTCGGAGGGCGGGCACCGCAACTACCAGCCGGAGAACCGGCGCTGGGGCCCGTGGATGGACACCTTCCCCGGTCTCGTCGTCTATCTCTCGCTGCTGGCGCTCGCCCGCGAACCGAATCAGTGGGAGCAGCTCAACGACGGCGAGAACCTGCTCTTCCGCCACCAGGACTACCTGCCACCACACCAGACACGGGCATGGTTATGGGTCGAGCGGCTGCACGACCCGCAGATCGACCAGCTCGCAGCCCGGCTGCGAGCCTGCTGCGCCCCGGGCTGGACGGCCACCGGCGACCTGGAAGGCCTGATCGCCGGACCCCTCCCGTGGTGGACGCGCACCACCGTCCACCCGCCGGTCACCGCGCCGCCCAAGCCCAAAGCCAAGCCCACCGCCGCACCGTCGTGGCCCCGCCCGCAGCCTGGTCCCCAGCCGACGGGGCAGCCCGCGTGGTGGCGGCAGCCGACCGGGCCGCGGCCCGGACCGGCGCGGCCGGCCCCCACGCAGCCACAGCCAGCCAACGCCAGGCGGGTGCGCGCAGTGGGCCGGTACCTGTCCGCCCTGGTCACGGCGTTGGCCTGGGTGTTCGGCAGTGTCCTGATCGCCGGTGCGCTCATCAATCTCGCCGTTCTGATCTCCTCCGGCTCCGTCGTTGCGGCCCTGCCTGGCCTCGTACTAGCGCTGATCGTTCTCGTCCTCATGGTCCGGCGACGACGACGGCGGCGGCGACAACCACCGGGGAAGGCACCATGACACAGCGGATGTTCGGCCCATACCGCATCGAGAAACTGCTGGGCCGCGGCGGGATGGGTGAGGTCTACCGGGCGTACGACACTGGGCAGCAGCGGATGGTAGCGCTCAAGCTCCTGCTCCCGAGCCTGGCTGGGGACCCGCAGTACACCGAGCGGTTCCGCCGGGAGTCCGAGACGGCGGCGCAGCTGCGCGAGCCGCACGTGATCCCGATCCACCGCTACGGTGAGATCGACGGCCAGCTCTTCATCGACATGCGCCTGGTGGATGGCGCGGACCTGGACACGGTCCTGCGCGACGGGCCACTCGACCCGCGGACCGCCGTCGGCGTCGTCGAGCAGATCGCCGCCGCGCTGGACGCCGCGCACACCGACGGGCTGGTGCACCGCGACGTCAAGCCATCCAATGTGCTGTGCGCGGGCCGTGGTCGTCTCACCGACTTCGTCTACCTCGTCGACTTCGGGATCGCCCGTGTGGTCGACAGCACCGGAATCACCGTGGACGGGGCGACGATCGGCTCGATCGACTACATGGCGCCCGAGCGCTTCCTGTCGGGGCAGGCCGACCACCGGGCGGACGTCTACTCCCTGGCCTGCCTGCTTTTCGAGTGCCTGACCGCGCGCAGGCCGTTCGTCTCCACCGAGCGGCTCGGGGTGGTCAGGGCGCATATCCAGGACCCGCCGCCGGTCCTGTCGGCCGTGCGGCCCGACGCGCCGGCAGCGTTCGACGCCGTCATCGCGCGAGGCCTGGCGAAGGACCCGGCTGACCGGCATCCGTCCGCGTCCGGGTTCGCGGCGGCGGCCCGATCGGCCCTCACCCCGGCCACTCCGGTGGCGTCGGGATCGCCGCCCGCAGCCCCGGCCGCGGGCGGCAGCTGGTGGATGCGGACGAACAGCGCCCGCGCGGCGCCACCACCGGCAGCGCCCGCACGGCCACCAGCGCTACCGCCACCAGTGACACCCCCGCCCCCGTCACCGTCACCAGCGCTCCCACCGCGAGCGGCGCCTCCGCCGCAGGCGGCACCGCCACCACCAGCCGCCCCCGGATCCAGCTGGTGGCAGGCCAAGAGCGCGCCATCACGGACGCCGCCCACGGCACAGGGGCCAGGCATCCCACCCACTGTTTTCGGCACCGGGCACTACCGGTTACCACAACAGGCACCGGCCGCGCCGCCGCCCCCGGCACGCCGGCCGGGCAACATCCCACCTGCCGGGACGGCAGCAACCGGGACCTGGTGGGAACGCAAGGCTACGGCGCTGCATCCGGTCGGGGCGGCGTC
>NZ_CAKJTR010000021.1:36794-37294 GCF_917627355.1 Protofrankia sp. Cj3
GGTCGTCATCGGCCGCGCGCCCGAGTGTGACGTGGTGCTCGCCGACCCGCTCGTCTCCCGCCGGCACGCGGAGCTGCGCCAGGCCGGGCCCGAGTGGCGGATCGTCGACCTCGGCAGCTGGAACGGGACGTTCGTCAACGGCCGCCGGGTCGGCGAAGCGACAATCGGGACCGGGGACATCGTCGGCATCGGGCACGCCCTGCTGCACCTGCAGGGCGGCACGCTCGTCGAGCACACCGACGAGGGCGACATCTCGTTCGAGGCCGACGACCTGGTCGTCACCCGCTCCGGGCGGCGACTGCTCAACGGAGTCGGGTTCACACTGCCGCAGCGCAGCCTGCTGGCTGTCGTCGGGCCGAGCGGGGCCGGGAAGTCCACCCTGCTCGGCGCGCTGACCGGGCAGCGCCCCGCCGACTCCGGTGAGGTCCGCTACGCTGGCCGCGATCTCTACGCGTCCTACGACGAGCTGCGCCAGCGCATCGGGCTCGTCCCGCAGGACG
>NZ_CAKJTR010000021.1:37679-43101 GCF_917627355.1 Protofrankia sp. Cj3
ACATCCTGCACCCGCAGCTGACCGTCCGCCGGGCGCTGCGGTACGCGGCCGAGCTGCGGTTCCCCGCTGATACCCCGGCGGCCGAGCGCAACGCGCGGGTCGATGAGGTGATCGGCGAGCTGGGGCTGGCCGACCAGGCGGAGCAGCGGATCAGCACCCTCTCCGGTGGGCAGCGCAAGCGCACGAGTGTGGCGCTGGAGCTGCTCACCCGCCCGTCGCTGCTCTTCCTCGACGAGCCGACGTCCGGGCTGGACCCGGGCATGGACAAGTCGGTGATGCAGACCCTGCGCACACTGGCCGACGACGGCCGGACGGTGGTCGTCGTCACGCACTCACCCGCGCAGCTTGACCTGTGCGACCGGCTGCTCGTGCTCGCGTCGGGCGGCCAGCTCGCCTATTTCGGCCCGCCCGGCGAGGCGCTCGCGTACTTCGGCCAGCATGACTTCGCGGACATGTTCCTGCTGCTCGACCGGTCCCGGGAGGTCGACTGGACGGCCCGCTTCCGGGCTTCGCCCGAGTACGCACGGTACGGGATGCCGAGCGGCACGGCGCAGCCCGCGGCGCGTCCGGCGCGATCCGTACCGGACGCGCCGCCGCGCCAGCAGCCGGCGCTGCGCCAGTTCGTCGTGCTCGCCCGCCGTTACTTCGCGGTGATCGCGGCCGATCGGGCCTACGCGCTGTTCCTACTGGCGCTGCCGCTGGTGCTGAGCCTGTTCGCACGGCTGCTTCCGGGCGGGCACGGACTGTCGTGGAAAAGCCGGCAGGCCGGCCCCGACAGTGACATCGCGCCGCTCATGCTCGTGCTCGTGCTCGGGTGCGCGTTCACGGGATTCGCCGGAGCGTTCCGCGAACTGGTCAAGGAGCGCTCCGTCTTCCGCCGCGAGCAGGCGATTGGGCTCTCGCGCGGCGCTTACCTCTGGTCGAAGCTCGCCGTGCTGGGCCTGATCAGCAGCGCTCAGGCCGTGATCCTGGCCTTCGCCGGACTGTACGGCCAGCCAGCACCGGACAGGCCACTCGCGCTGAGCCAGCATGGGGTGACCGAGGTTGCCGTCGCCATGGTCGCGGTCGCGCTGGCCGCAATGGCTCAAGGGCTGCTGGTCTCAGCACTGATCGCAAACGCCGACCGCGGCATGCCGATCCTCGTGCTCGTCCTGCTGTTGCAGCTGCTGCTGTGTGGGCTGCTCATCCCACTGGACGGCCATCCGCCGCTGGAACAGCTCGCATACCTGATGCCGGCCCGGTGGGGGTTCGCGATGCTCGCGGCGACAACCGGCTACCGCCAGACCCCGGCCACTCCCAAGGTCGACCCGCTGTGGACAGCCGACGTCCACACCTGGACGCTTGACCTCGCCGCGCTTGTGCTATTGACCGCAGCCATCGTATCGGCGATATGGCCGGTCCTGCGCCGCGGGTCCGCACCCCGGAAGGGCCGGTGACCGAGCGCGCCGCGTCCTGGGCGAGCTGCCGGCGGAGGTACTCGTTACGGGACAGACCGAGCCGGGCGGTGTGCGCCTCGACAACGGCCAGCACGTCATCGGGCACGTCACGGATGAGCACATCGGACATCAGCAGCATCTCCAAGCGATATCCGATGCTCTTGGAGGCGTGGCCCGTGGCCTGGGCAAGCGGCGGGATTGTGGGCCGTCGTGGCTTTGTCAGCGGCTTCCCGGGGATGTCACCGACTGTCTCGATGACGTCGGTTCGGATGGCGGGTTGACCCCATCTCTGCGAAGGAGCACACCATGGCCGAAGCGGTGGCAATCCCTGGACGGACGGACGGGGAAGCAACGGACGGGGAACCAGCGGCCACAGCGAACGATGGCGCGATCACGGCTGCTTCCGCGTCCAGGGTTCCCGTCGCATCGGCGCTGCCGGCCCGCCGGGTCCGAGAGGCCACCGGGAGCCTGACCGGCCCGCTTGGAAAGGCATGACTCCACGTGCTGCCGGTTGTGTCGCGGTGATCGGCGAAAACGTCGCGGATGCTGTTGTCGAGCCGGCGGCCGGGAGCGACACCGCGTTGCGGTTGCGGGTATTCCCGGGAGGCGGCCCGGCGAACACGGCGGTCGCTCTCGGGAGACTCGGAACACCGACCCGGTTTCTCGGCAGGCTGCCGCGGGGCGTGTTCGGTGATCTTTTTGTCGAGCGGCTGCGGACGTCCGCGGTCGACCTGTCATGCGCCGTCACCGCCAGTGAACCGGCAACGCTCACCATCGCGTCGGTGGCGGCTGACGGTCAGGCCAGCTATGTGTTCTACGCGGCCGGAACGGCGGACTGGCAGTGGACCGCGCGGGAACTGGCCCCATCCCATCTCGACGGCGTGGCGTGTGTGCACGCCGGCTCACTCTCGCTGGTGATGGAGCCGGGCGGGAACCTGGTCGAAAAGCTGCTCCGCACCGCCCGGGAACGCGCGACGGTGTCGATTGACCCCAACGTCCGGGCTGCCCTGGTGAGTCCGCGGAGGTACCGGTCGAGGATCGCGGAGTGGTCTCGCCTTGCTGACATCATCCGGATGAGTGAGGATGACGCCGCCGAGCTCTTCCCCGGCGTCTCCCTGGATGATCTCCTCAGGGCCCCGGGCCTGGCCGATGTGCCACTGGTCATCATCACGCGCGGGGAGCGGGGCGTCATAGCCTCATTCCGACAGGATGTGGTGGAGGTTCCTGCCGTCGCGGTGCGGACCGTCGACACCATCGGCGCGGGCGACGCCTTTTCCGCCGGCCTTCTTCACTGGCTGTATCAAGCAGGTCACCTTGGCGGCCGGATCGACCAGCTCGACATCGAGACCGTACGGCGCGCGTTGACCTTCGGGGCCCGAGTCGCGGCACTGACCTGCGCCACACCCGGTGCTGACCCGCCCTGGGCGAGCCGGCTGACCAGCGAGAGCACAAACCTGCTTCCATGACATGAGCCGGGCGGACGGCCCGTCGGGGCCGATGACGATGTGGCCCATGCCGCTGGCCGTGCGGTCGCCGATTCCGGCGTAGCGGGCGAGGACCTCGATGGCGCCGCGCGTCTTCGTGGCTCTCCGTATTGCCGAAGAGGTCCGCCTCAAACGTTGGAAACGTCGCGGGCTGCCAGTGCGCTCGCGAAGGACGGGTGTCAGATCTGACCAAGATCGATCTCTGCCGCCAAGGGAGCCGGGACCTTGACCACGCCGGGGAACACCTCTTGGTCACGTCAGGACCTCGTCGGTCACCCTCGGCCTGTCGGTACGGAAGGCCGAGGGCGACCGCTGTCTCGACTGTCCGTCGACACCGCCCTCTTACCGGTCTGAATGTTTCTGCGCCGCCGGCATCTCCGTTGCCCGTGCACCGTCAGTGATCTCGTCGGGCCTCCTGCAGGGTCATTGCAAAGTCGTGTTTGTGCTGGTCACGAGGGTGATTGCCTGGTCGGGGTGGCGGGCGTGGTGGCGTAGGGCTCAGGTCATGTTGGTGAAGCCGGCGAACCGGAGCAGGCTGATCACCAGGCTGCGGAGAACGGCCATGACCTGGGGTCCGCTGCCGGTACGAGCCTGGTGGAGGCCCTCACCCAGTATGACGTCGCGGATCCAGTGCAGGCGGACCTCGATGTGGACCAGTGGCCTCGGATCCAGGTGGCCAGTTCGGCCGGTAGGGCGTCGTGGGCGGGCAGGGTGCAGATCGCGTAGACGGTCTCACGTCACTGACGGTGCTTGCCCTCGGTCGTTCTTCTTGTTCTTGTTGATCGGGCGGGAGGTGCGGGTGATCTGGATGGCCTGGGCGGCATGGGGGAACCCGAGCCCGGCCGGGACGGTGACGGCTTTGAGGGTGCGTGCCTCGATCCGGCCGTGGCCACGGCCGGTGGCAGCGTGCCCGACCGGGACGTCCTTCCACGGCAGGGTCTTCAACCGGGTGTGGACGGTGGGCTGGTTACGTTTCACGGTGACCAGCAGGTGCGCTCCCCGGGCATGCAGGTAGTCGGCGTGCGCGGTCTGCGCGTGCATCGCGTCAACGGTGATCAGGACGTCGGTCAGGTCGGGAATCTGATCGAGAACCGTGGAGAACACAGGGATCTCGTTGGTCTTCTCGTCGACGTCGACCTGCGCCAGCACCCCGCCGCGGGTGCGGTTGAGGACACCGAGCAGGTGCACGGGGTGGGCGCCGTGGCGGGTGGCGCGCATCGCTTTGCCGTCCACCGCGAGCACCCGCCGTACCCGGCGGCGCTGTGTCGGCCGCTGCGCGGCGGTGTCGACGGCGTCGAGGGGCCCGGATCCAGGCTCCGATCGCGGCCTCCAACGCCGCCCGGTCCACCCGTACCAGCACCCGCCAGATCGTCACCGGGCCTGGGATCCGCCCGGTCAGCCCCAGGCCAGCGCGGGCATCCGCGGGAAGGTCGGCGGCCCATTCCCCGATCGCCGCGAACGACCGGGCGCCACTGAGCATCGCGCACACCGCGATGGTCAGGATCACGGCGAAGGGGTATCGCACCCCGCGCCGTCGGCGTGGGTCCGGTACCTGCGCGAGCGTCTCGCATAACCCGATCCACTCACTGTCGGTTACCGAACCGCTGCCCAGCAAAAATGCCGAGGCCCTGCTATGACCACTTGGTTTCGCCAGTTCTGAAGCATCATCCAATCCTCGATAATCTTCTCTGGACCATTAGGGTCATACCCTCTACATCCTTTTTTGCAGCACTCTTCGCAAACTCTTCCAGGGTATTTAAATAGCTATACGGGTCGCCGCGTAATACCCTCTCACTCTCAACGAAAGGCCGTATGGCCGTCCAGGTCTTCTCGAGCCGATAGCGGATGGGAAGAATGACGACGTTTTCGTCGACGACCTCGAAGGCGAGCGGGTAGCCCAGCATCTGGTAAAAGAATGATACTTCAATGACTTCCCCCGAATATCCGCCGGTAGACGGGTAACTCCTAAATTTGGGTCGCGCGAAGGTAGCTCTGCCCAAATCTTCTCTTCTTTCAGGTAGAAAGACTGGGTCGTGTGGCGATCAAGCATTTCGATGATGATTGGGAGCTGATTTGCGCGGTCCGCTGATCGTGCCTGCCGTGCTGCGAGCAAAGTTGAAGTCGCCAAAGAAACTAATGAGATAAAGATGGCGCTGACATTTAGTAGCGAGCCAGCCATTTTCACACACATCCCACCACGGCTCGATGGCACACACCTCGGCCATACAGGAAATGTACCGTCAACTCTTTCATTAGTTCACGAAGTCCATTATTGTTATGAAGGCAAATATTTAAACAACAAGAAAATTCAACTCCACCCAAACGACGAACGGCCGAGTAGAACCAGTCAGCCGCAGACCCGGACAAAGATCAGATAGAGCAGTCGCACAGACATAGTTGACCCTCATGCCGACAGCTGAACCGTCGCATAACCCCAGCTCACAGCCCCAAGCCGACTCTGACACTCCACACGTCGAAATCAGTGGGATGGCGCCGCCGTTG
>NZ_CAKJTR010000022.1:0-3409 GCF_917627355.1 Protofrankia sp. Cj3
AACTAACAGCTGGAGCTGGATTGATTTTGGTTTCACGGCGGTATTCGGCGGCTTGGTAGGTGCGGCCGAAGTTCAGACAAATCCAGGTTCTTTTGCCGGACAAGGTAGGGAAATTAAGTTTAGTAAAAATTTCAGAGTTGCACCGTTTGGCAACCGAACCGGGCATCGACTTGGACGGTACCCGCATTATCATCGTCGACGTATTGACTCCAGGACTGGGGAGACGCGTCATGGCCAAGGGGTTGGCCGACACCGTCCTTGGGAAAGTAAAAAAGGCGACAAAAGCTGGTGGAGCAGGTGGTAGAGCGACAACCCCCTTTTATCCTCAACGAGCATGGAGACGTTGAAGTCTTCGATTCGGAAGTAGAGCTGCTTAGTTACGTTGAGTCGATAGATATCCTAAATAAGGAGTACGAGGTTTGGGATAGTAGTGGCCGTAAATTCGGCTTGCGTGCGGATCCGAAGATGCTTACTGATGGTCCACTTCAAGAGCTTGAGCTCGAAGCATTGTTGAGACGATATGCTCGTTATCTATACGGCAATGGATATGTATCGCACGAGCCTTTGAGTAAGACGTCGATCAAGGATCTAATCGATTTTATTTGCCACTTTCAACGCACCAGGGTCGGATACAAGGAACATTTTTTTGTGCGAATCAAAAAGATGTTCGGGAAAATCTTTCGAAAGTGAACTACCCGGATTATCTGGAGGCTCTGGCCTTCGGCGCTGCTGACGACGATTACCGGTTGGGGTTCGAGTGTGAGTGGGATCGGGCCGCGGCCACGGTCTATTCGGTCCGTCGGTAAGTGCCCGGCCTGATGTAGTGACGATGCCTCCGTCCGAGATGATCGGGTCGGGGGCATCGTCATGTCCATGGGCCTCTCTCCTCCCGTATCGGGGGACGGACCCGGCCGGCTCGGTGACCTTGTTAGAGAGCCAGCCTGGTGTTGGGTGGCGACCGACGAGCTGAGGTACCCGCGCATCGCGCGGCGATGGGGATAGGAAGCGATCACGCGAGGTGCGTGTCCCAGCCCCGCGACGCCGCGTCCCCTGTTGCCGGTCGTTCTTAGCCGGTGAGGAGGGTGATGCTGCGACCGGCGGGGCTGGTGGTGGACAGCCCCCCTGGCTGGCGACAAGCCGGATGCTTGACCGCCACGGGCCGGAACAGAACAAGATCCGTACTGTGGAGGTGTCGCCGAAATGAACACGATGATGCCGGATTAACTATCTGATGCTATGTTCCGGCGGCATATGTTCACCTTCGGTTCGGGGCGTACGCCGCTCGTGCGGGGGATGCGCCTGCGCTGAGGCCAGCGGTCAGCTCCGCGGCTGGGATGTGGTCGGCTGCCGACCCGCGTATAAGGCCCGGTACGGTGCGTGGAAAGCTCGACGGATACGGGCGGCGCAGGAGATCCGGGGGCTGATGGTCATATGGGGAACGGGCAGGACACGACGTCGGCACCGGAGTGGGACTTCGTCCTTTCCCATGCCCCGGCTGACCGCGCATGGGCGGAGTGGATCGCCTGGCAGCTGGAAGCTGTCGGCTACCGGGTGCGGCTCCAGGCCTGGGATGGAGTGCCCGGGTCGAACCGGGTAGCTGGCATACAGCGGGGCGTTACCCACGCCCGACGGATCATCGTTCTGTTGTCCCGCGCCTACCTGTCCTCGCTGTCCGGGCAGGCGGAATGGCAGACAGCCCTAGCCGTTGATCCACTCGGCTCTGACCGCAAGCTTCTGCCGATTCGGTTGGAAGACTGCCCACGGCCGGGGCTGCTCGACCAGATTGAGCCGATCGACCTGGTCGGTCACACCGACGAGGACGTCTGCCGACGCGTCCTCCTCGACGGGATCACCATGGCGATTAAGGGACGAGGGAAGCCCGCAGAGCCGTCTCCCTTCCCCCCGAGCCGTGCCAGTTCCCCGCCGTCGGGCGCGTCTGAGAAGCCGCCTCCGCCTTTCCCCGGCGCGACCGCGGCACCAGGTTCGTCCTTACCACACCTACCGCGGGAGGACAACAGCAGCCTCCCGTCGGTGGCGGCCGACTCGTCGTCCCTGTCCGGTCAGCCGGATATGAATAACCCCAGATCGTTCCTTCCGGGGGTGCGGCCGTGGATACGGACGCACCGGCTGCCGCTGGGCGCATCCGGGGCCGTCGTGTTTCTGGCGTTTTTGGCGTTGCTGGCCTGGCGGCTCTGGCCGTCCAGCCCCAGTTCGCCCGATGGCTGTCAGCCGTGGCCAGGCGTCGCGGTGACCAAGGCCGACGACGGGGAGTGCGTCGGCTACAGCACGGGTGGATTCACCTTCGGCGTGGGTAAAGATCCGTCGGTCGTCCGGCTCCAGGATATCCAAGAAAAGATCTTCGAGCAGAACAGGTGTGCGGACGAACTCGATAAGCGGCCTGGGGGAGAACGGCGGCGCTCTGTCACACTGGTGTACTTCGGCTCTCTCACCCGGAGGCCCGCATCGACGCCGGGAACGGGCTGGGCCGATCCCCAGGTGGCGGAGATGCTGGCGCTGCTGACCTGGCAGCGCCAGCTGAACCAGTTCGGGAATACCGGTCCGTGCGTGGGGGCGAAGGATGATCCGTCCCGTTATCGCATTGCGTTGCGTGTTGTGATCGCAAACGGTGGCGAGGCGATGGGACAGGCAGCCATGGTCACCCAGAAATACATAGTTCCCCTCGCCACAGCTCCGGGGGAGCGGGTCATCGGGGTCATTGGTATGGACCGCAGTACGCCGGTCACCCTTGAGGCAATCAGGACGTTGGGGATGGAAAACATTCCCGTGATCGCCCATGGCCTTTCTGCCGATGGCGTTGACCGGCAGTCGGAGAGATACTTCCAGATGGTGCCCGCGAACAGGCGCGACGCGCAGCTTGTAGCGCTGTATGCCTGGCGGAACAACAAGAAAAGAATCACGGTCTACTACCCCGGTGAGCCTGGAGAAAATGGTGCGGTGCCGCGTCCAGACGACGATGACACGTATGTTTCGACACTGGTGAAGGATATCGACGAGGAGGTGCCGAAGGTCGCCGCGCGGTTGAAGATCGGTCTCTCGGTCGACCGGCGGGGCTGGGACAAGAACCTGAACATGTCACCCGGCCGGGGTGCCGCTTCCGGTCCGAACATCAGCGCTCAGCTGGAAAGTGAGTTTCAGAAGAGGTGTACGACCCAGCGGCCGGATGATCTGATTTTCTATGCCGGTAGACAGGAACAGTTCGGCGAGTTCCTCAAAGGAATGGCGGAGTGTATCGGCGAGAAGAACATTCTTCTGCTCGCCGACGGCACTGTCGGCAGGTTTGTTCTTGAATACGCTGGAAAGAATATCTACAACGTGCCGATACGATATATTTCCAGGGCGGCGCCTGTGGTTCTCGCCGGGAAGAAGTGCCTGACGAACGAGCTGGTGG
>NZ_CAKJTR010000022.1:3743-4582 GCF_917627355.1 Protofrankia sp. Cj3
CAGGCGATCTGGAGTTTCTCCACGATGCTCAGCAGAGCGCGCGCTTTCTCGGTTTCTGCCGACGGCTCGATGCCACCTACCATGCCACCGGTATGTCGTCTTCAGCCAGTACATGGCCGGATGAGCGCGTCGGGCTGGTGTATGACTCCGTTCAAGTATTCCTTGACTCCGTGAACAAGCTTGACCCGGCCGAGGGCATCAGTTGGACGAAGATCGTTGGGTATATTCGTGGTGGTGTCTTTGACGGAGTCACCGGCCGGGTGGACTTCCGGACGTCCCGGGTCGCGACCGACAAGGCGCTGACGGTCCTACGGGTGGATCTGTCCAGCGCCACGCTCCCCACCCCGTCGGGGTCGGTCCCGGCCTCTCCGGACACGTTGGAAGCCGCCGATGACCAGACCTGCAAATTCGTCCTCCGGGGCCCTGATGAGGGACCCGATCCACAGCCAATGGACTGCTGGAACCACCCGTTGGGCCCCATACGCGCCCCCTCGCCCGCCAGCCCTGGGGAAAGCAGCCATTAGCGACCGGCAACAGAGGACGCGGCATCGCCGGGGTTATCCGGGATTGGGGCATGCACCTCGCCGCATCGCTTCCCAACCATCGTCGCGCGATGCACGGGTACCCCGGCTCGTCGGTCGTCACCCACCACCTCCGGTGACTCCGTGCGTCGCCTCGCGACGCACGCACCCAACCTCGCTCCTTGATCCACGCCCCTGTTGCCGTGCGCTTTTCATGGCCGTCAAGGCCAACCGCGTTTTCGTGATTCTGTTTGAGCTGGCGGGCAGCGTTGCCTGGCTGGGGCGGTCGGGGCGGTCGGGGCGGTCGGGGCGGTCAGG
>NZ_CAKJTR010000022.1:4922-5404 GCF_917627355.1 Protofrankia sp. Cj3
CCGGTCAGGCCGGTCAGCGGTTGTCGGCGATTATCCGTCCGGCGGCGATGGTGAGGGTGACCAGGTCCGCGCTCAGCGTCCGCAGCGCGGCCGGGCCGGGTTCGGCGAGCAGGCAGAGGTCCGCCGGAGCGCCGGGGATGACCCGTCGCGCCGGCCCGCCAGGGCGGGCGGGATCGCCGAGGTACAGGGCGAGGGCGGCGGCGGGGTCAACCGTTTCACCTGGTCCGATCAGGTTTCCCGCCGCGGTGCGCCGGGTCACCGCCGCCCGCATCGACCGCCACGGGTCCGGATCACCGAACGGGGCATCCGTGCCCGCGGCGACCGCGACCCCGGCGCGCCGTAATCCCGCGCAGCGGTACAGCCACGGGAGATCCTCGCCGTCGACCTCGTTGAGGTACTCGTCGCCGCGCTCGGTGATGAAGTGCGGTTGGGTGACGACGGTCAGGCCACGCTCGACGAGCTGATCCACCAGATCCGGTGGG
>NZ_CAKJTR010000022.1:5732-8353 GCF_917627355.1 Protofrankia sp. Cj3
CCTCGGCCGGCCCGGTGCCGGCGGTGGCGTCCGTCACGCCGGTGACGCCGAACGCGGCGAGCTGCCGTCCGACGGCGCTGAGATCCGGAGCCGGCGCGGGGGGGAGCCGTCCGCGCAGCCAGCCGTCCAGCCGGAACAGTCGGCCGTCGGGACGTCCAGCCGGGCCGCGCCCGGCTCCGGGCGGCGCGCTGACGGCAGCACCTGCTTGATCGTCAAGGCCGGCCGCGGCGAGGGCAGCCGAGTTGAGCATCCACAACGCCCCGGAGCGGTGCTGTACCCGCACGGGGACATCCGCGACCATCGTGTCGAGATCATCCCTGGTCAGCGGACCGGCAACACTGTCGTGGTAACCGACGCCGCGGACCCAGCCCCCTCGCCGGGTCCGCGCCGCGGCCGAGCGCAGGGCCGCGGCGAGTGCCGCCCGGTCGCGTACGGCCGGCGGGCCACAGAGCACCGAGCCGTGCGCGGCGGCCAGGGCCAGCAGGTGGATATGATGATCATGAAGGCCGGGAAGGAGAATGCCGCCCCGGGCGTCCACGACGTACTCGCCGGGCAGGCGGGACAGCTCCGGGCCGACGGCGACGATCCGGTCACCGCCGATCCGTACCGATGTTGTCCAGCCCCGCCCGTCGACCCGCGCGTTGATGATCAGAATTCGGTCGTCGTGGCCGGTCGTCATCAGGCGAGCTCCGCGAGGACGCGCGCGGTGTCCGCGCCCAGCTCCGGCGCGGTACCGGCCGGCATCCGGTGGCGGGGCGGCAGGACCGGCCGCCGGCAGCCGCTGGCCGCCACGAACCACCCGCTGGGGTTGTCTTCGTCCTGATCGGAGCCGGGCGACCATCGGGCGGCCGGGTCGCGCCGGGGGAGCCTCGGGCGGGTCCCGAGCAGCGAACCCGCCGCCTCGCGCAGGGCGATGTCGACATGGTGGCCGCCGCCGCCGACCACGCACGCGAGTGCCGCGACCGCCGCGTACAGGCCGGTCACCGGGTCGGCGATCGCGTCGGCGAGGAACATCGGCGTCCCGTCCGGCCCGACGGCGACCAGGCCGGCGGCTGCGGCCGCATCGTCGCCGAAGGCCACCCGCTGGCACCACGGTCCGGTCCGGCCGTAGCCGGTGATGCTCACCCAGGTCAGTGCGGGATGGCGGGCGAGCAGGCCGGCCGGGTCGATGCCCAGCTGGGCCAGGGCCCGCGGCCGGGACGCCTCGATCACCACGTCGGCCCGCAGCATCAGGCGGACGAGGGCGGCCCGGCCGTCAGGCGTGCGCAGGTCGAGCGCGACACTTTCGTGGCCGGCGTGCAGGAGGTCGAAGAAAGCCCGCGGCCCGGACCGCGCTCCGTCCGGCCGCCGGGTGCTCTCGACCTTTATCACCCGGGCGCCGGCGAGCCCCAACAGGTGCGCGCACAACGGTCCGGCCCACAGCGACGACAGGTCGACGACGAGGATCGGTCTCGTCGGTGGGAGGGGTCGGTGGCCCGTCCCGGTCGGGGTGCTGTCGGTCGATGCGCTGGAGATTGGTGTGCCGTCGAGGAGGAACGGCGCGAACGGGAAGCGCTGGCCGCGCGCGGCGGCCTGGTCGTCCTGGGCCGCGTCCTTCGGCTGGGCGGCCGCGGCCACCGGCAGGCCGAGCAGCTGCCCCTGCTCGACCACATCGTGAGTGGGTAACCGGGCGAGCGCGACCGTGACCGCATCCCACAGCCCCACCGGATGGTCGTCCCGGTCGTGATCATTCCCGGCGATCGACAGCCAGGCCGGCAGCAGCTCACGGTCGGAGCTGCGGGCCAGGTTGACCGCGACCCAGCCGTCCCGGGTGGGGAGCAGGCGGGCGGCACCGCCGGCGGACCGCCGGCCACCGCGGGTCAGCCGGCTGATCGCGGCCCGTTCGCCGAGCAGCGCCCCCGCGTCCACCTCGACGCGCCGGCCGCGTGCCGCCGCGAGCAGCCGGAACACGGCCATCGCACCGTCGAGGCGCGGCACGACCGGCAGCTCGGGCGCGAGCGGAGCGCCGCCCGCCGGGCCTGTCAACGCCATCGCGCCCGATCGCGCCCAGGTCAGCGCCGGTGGCAGCTCGACCATAGGGTCGAGCACGGCTATGGGGGCGAGCGTGGCCATGACGGCCGGGCGCGCGGCAGGGGCCGCGGTTGTGCCCAACCGTGGGACCGTCGCGCCGAGGCCGCGCAACAGCTCGACAGCTGCGGCCAGCGCGGGGGAGCCGACCCGGGCTCCGCCCGCATCCGCCGTGCCGGCGGGTGGATCATCCGAGGTGAGGACGGTCATCCCGGACAGGGGCAGGCTCACCATCCCACCTCCCTGCCTCCCATGGTGATGTCGGCCTGGACCGGTGCCAGGAGCAAGGTCGTCTCAGTTCGTTCCTCGGTGGCTACCCGCTACCGTTTGCCCGTGCCGATCCCACCTGTCGCCCAGGCAGCATCTGCCACACCGGTACCGTCGGTCGACCGGTTCCCGGTCGGCGTGCTGCCGATCGATGTGGCAGCTGATCTTGTGGATGCGGCGTCCCCGGCTGATCTTGTCGACGTCCTCGGTGGTGTGCCACTGCTGGCCGTCGACCTGACGATGGCCCCGGCCCCGGCGATGGCCCCGGTGACGGCGACGGACCTGCC
>NZ_CAKJTR010000022.1:8810-16945 GCF_917627355.1 Protofrankia sp. Cj3
GACGGCGACGGACCTGCCGACAGGTTCGGTAATGGCTCGGGCCGGCGTGGTGACCGCGGCGCTGGATCGGCTCGCCCAGGCCCGCCCGCCGATCGTCATCGTAGGGGTGGTCGCCGGGGGCTGCCCGCCTACCGGCCTCGCCGTGGGAGCGCCGGACATCCTGCTCACGGCCGGTACGGGGGAGATCGCGAAGGCCGGTGCGCGAGCGGGGACACCCGGCGCGGTCGACGTGGACGACCTCGCGGACGCGCTGGCGAGGCTCGTCCGCCAGGTGCGTGCGCACCCGCTCGCCGCGGTCGCTCTCGTCGGTCTGCTGCGGTTGACCGCGACGCTCGCTCCGCTGGACGGGCTGGTGGCCGAGTCGTTGGCGTACTCGACCCTGCTTGCCGGCCCGGAGTTCACGGCCTGGCTCGCGGGCCGCGGCCCGATGCGCCACCGCGACAGTGCCGAGCCGGTGCGGGTACGCCGGGCCGGCGGTCAGCTTCGCCTCACGCTGAACCGGCCCGAGGTCCGCAACGCCTACGACACCGCGACCCGCGACGCGCTCGTCGCCGCGCTGCGGGCGGCACGGTCCGATGGGGACATCACCGAGGTCCTGCTCGACGCGGCCGGGCCGGCCTTCTCCAGCGGCGGTGACCTCAGCCAGTTCGGTACGGCGCCCGACCCCGCGACCGCGCACGTCATCCGGGTCGCTGCCGGCGCGGCGGCTGAGCTCGTCCGGTTTCCCGGCCGGGTCACGGCCCACGTCCATGGGGCGTGCGTCGGCGCGGGCGTCGAGCTGCCCGCTTTTGCCGATCATGTGGTCGCCGCCCGGGACGCGGTCTTCCGACTCCCGGAAGTCGGTATGGGGCTGGTGCCCGGCGCGGGCGGCACCGTGAGCATCACCCGCCGGATCGGGCCCGCCCGGACGGCATGGCTTGCGCTGACCGGTGAGCCGTGCGACGTGGTGACCGCTGTCCGCTGGGGGCTTGTCGACGATTGTGCTGGCTGATGGGATCGATTGATCAATAACTGATCCGGGATTTCGGTGGGTGCGGTCAGACGGTTTCACGTCTACTATGTGGACGTCCTACTATCCGTTGTCCAACTACCGACGGCGGAGCGAGCCTGCCGTGGGGCCCGGGGGGTCACAGGGATGAACACAGCCGACCGGTCAGCCCCGCGCGTGCCCAAGCACCCGGTGCGCATCGTCACCGCCGCGTCGCTGTTCGACGGGCATGACGCGGCGATCAACATCATGCGCAGGCTCCTGTGCTCCCAGGGTGTCGAGGTGATCCACCTCGGCCATGACCGTGGCGTCGACGAGCTCGTCACGGCCGCGGTCCAGGAGGACGCGAGCGGGGTGGCGCTGTCGTCCTACCAGGGTGGACATATCGAGTACTTCACCTATCTGGTGGAGCGGCTGCGTGAGCGCGGCGCCGGCCACGTGCGGGTGTACGGCGGGGGAGGGGGCGTCATCGTCCCCGCGGAGATCGCCCTGTTGCATGCCCGCGGTGTCGCCCGGATCTTCTCACCCGAGGACGGGCAGCGCCTCGGCCTCCTCGGAATGATCAATATGATTGTCGCCGGCTGTGACGTCGATCTGGCCGAACAGCCCCCGCCGCTGCCCGCGGTCCTCGCCGGTGAGCAGGCCGCGCTCGCTCGGGCGATCACCGTGCTCCAGGCCGGCCGTTCGCCCGAACTCGCGGCCGAGCTCCGGGCGGCGGCGCGCACCGAGGTTCCCGTCCTCGGCATCACCGGGACGGGCGGGTCCGGGAAGTCCTCCCTCACCGACGAGCTGCTGCGCCGCTTCCGCGTGGACCAGCAGGACAAACTGCGTATCGCCGTTATCGCGGTCGACCCGACCCGTCGCCGCGGCGGCGGCGCGCTGCTCGGCGACCGCATCCGGATGAACGTGCTCGGTGACGCCGACGGCGGGGCCAATATCTTCTTCCGCTCCCTGGCGACCCGGGGGGCCGGCGGCGAACTGCCCGAACACATCGGCGATGTGATCGCCGCCTGCCGGTCCGCCGGCTACGACCTGGTCGTCGTCGAGACACCGGGCATCGGCCAGGGGGACGCCGGGATCGTCGACCTCGTCGACGTCGCCCTTTACGTGATGACACCCGAGTACGGTGCCGCCTCCCAGCTTGAGAAGATCGACATGCTCGACTTCGCGGACGTCGTGGCGATCAACAAGTTCGAGCGGCCGGGCGCTGAGGACGCCCGCCGGGACGTCGCCCGCCAGCTGGTGCGCAACCGGGAGGCGTTCGGTGTCCCCTGGACGGACATGCCCGTCTTCGGGACCAGCGCGGCCAGGTTCAACGATGACGGCGTCACCGCGCTCTACCAGCACCTGACCGGGCTGCTCGCGGCCAGGGGGCTACCGCTCGCCGCCGGGGCACTGCCCACGGTGACAGTCAGGGCCTCCTCGGGGCTGGCGACGGTGGTCCCGCGCGGCCGGGTCCGCTACCTGGCCGAGGTGGCCGAGACCGTCCGCGCCTACCACCTGCACAGCGCCCGGCAGGCCGAGGCGGCGCGCCGACGCCAGCATCTGATCACCGCCCGGCGCGAGCTCGCCGCCGCCGGCCACGATCACAGCGCGCTCGACGCCCTCATCGACGGCGCCGAGAAGGCGCTGGACCCCGCCATCGGTGCGGAGCTGGCGAACTGGCCGGCCACGGTGGCGGAGTACTCCGGTCAGGAACTCGTCTACACAGTGCGCGGAAAGGACATCCACACGCCGTTGCGCCGGGTCACCCTGTCGGGCACGTCCATACCGCGGGTGGCGCTGCCCCGGATGGACGACCACGGTGAGCTCGTCCGCTTCCTGCGGGCGGAGAACCTGCCCGGCCGATTCCCGTTCACCGCCGGTGTGTTCCCGTTCAAGCGGGCCGGTGAGGCGCCGGCCCGGATGTTCGCCGGTGAGGGTGACCCGTTCCGGACGAACCGCCGGTTCCACTTGCTGTCCCGGGGGTCGCAGGCCACCCGGTTGTCCACGGCGTTCGACTCGGTCACGCTTTACGGCCGCGACCCGGCGGCGCGTCCCGACATCTACGGCAAGGTCGGCACCTCCGGGGTCTCGATCGCGACCCTGGACGACATGGCGGAGCTCTACGCGGGCTTTGACCTGTGCGCACCGACGACGAGCGTCTCCATGACGATCAACGGCCCGGCACCGGCGATACTGGCGATGTTCCTCAACGTGGCCGTGGACCAGCGCCTGGCGGCGTTCCGGGCCGAACAGGGCCGTGAGCCCAGCGCCGAGGAGGCCGCGGGCATCCGGGCGCGGGCGCTGGCGACCGTGCGGGGCACCGTGCAGGCGGACATCCTCAAGGAGGACCAGGGCCAGAACACCTGCATCTTCTCCACCGAGTTCGCCCTGCGTGCCATGGCCGACATGCAGGAGTGGTTCATCGCCCACGGCGTCCGCAACTTCTATTCAGTGTCGATTTCCGGTTACCATATCGCGGAGGCCGGCGCGAACCCCATCAGCCAGCTCGCCTTCACCCTCGCCAACGGTTTCACGTATGTCGAGGCGTACCTCGCGCGCGGAATGGCCATCGACGACTTCGCGCCGAACCTGTCGTTCTTTTTCTCCAACGGGCTGGACGCGGAGTACACCGTCCTCGGCCGGGTCGCCCGGCGGATCTGGGCGGTGGCGATGCGCGAGCGCTATGGAGCGTCGCAACGATCGCAGCTGCTCAAATACCACGTGCAGACATCCGGCCGTTCCCTGCACGCGCAGGAGATGGACTTCAACGACATCCGGACGACGTTGCAGGCCCTGTGCGCCATCTACGACAACTGCAACAGCCTGCACACCAACGCCTATGACGAGGCGGTGACCACCCCGACCGAGCATTCCGTCCGGCGGGCACTGGCCATCCAGATGATTATCGACAACGAATGGGGGCTGGCGGGCAACGAGAACCCGTTGCAGGGCTCCTACATCGTCGACGAGCTCACCGACCTCGTAGAGGAGGCGGTACTGGCCGAATTCGAGCGGATCTCCGAGCGCGGCGGTGTGCTCGGCGCGATGGAGACCGGCTATCAGCGCGGCCGCATCCAGGACGAGTCCATGCTGTATGAACAGCGCAAGCATGACGGCACATTGCCCATCATCGGGGTGAACACCTTTCTCGCCCCTGCCCCCGACGAGGATGCCGGCACCGGCCGCGGCGACAATCCGCGCGGCCCGGTAGAACTCGCGCGCGCCACCGAGGATGAGAAGCGCTCCCAGCTCGCCCGGCTCGCGGACTTCTCCGCCCGCCACGCCGAGGAGGCGCCGGCGGCGTTGCGCCGGCTGCGCGTGGCTGCCGCGACCGGCCAGAATATCTTCGACGTGCTCATGGACGCGGTCCGCTGTTGCTCGCTCGGTCAGATCAGCGATGCCTTCTTCGAGGTCGGTGGCCGGTATCGTCGTAACGTCTGATTCCCGTGCAGGGACCAACCGCGCCTGAGGTGTCCGTGTCCTCTCCGAAACCGTTGCCGTTCGACCCCATCGAGGAGGCGCGTCGGCAATGGACAGCGCACGGATGGGCGCAGACCGCCGACAGCATGGCCGCGGTCACGTCCGTGATGCGTGCGCAGCAGATCATCCTGGCCCGGGTGGACGAGGTGCTGCGTCCGTTTGAGTTGACCTTCGCTCGTTACGAACTGCTGATGTTGCTGCTGTTCAGCCGGGCCGGCTCCTTGCCCATGAGCAAGGTCGGCAACCGCCTGCAGGTGCATCCGACCAGCGTGACGAGTGCGGTCGACCGGCTCGCGGCGCAGGGGTTCGTCCGGCGCATCCCGCATCCGACAGACCGGCGGGCGACCCTGGCGGAGATCACGGCGGCGGGGCGCGACGTCGCGGCGGCGGCGACCGACCGGCTCAACGAGAGCGTCTTCGCCAGCCCGGATCTGTCCCCTGGCCAGATCACGTCGCTCGTTGACATCCTGAGGGAGTTCCGCGGCCGCGCCGGTGACTTCTGACTTCTGCCGGCTGATGGCTTTCACAACCGTCACAGTTCGATAAGCTGACGGCCCGCATTCTGGCACTGTTGATATCTGGCTGCGTGGTTCATCCATCACAGATGTCGGTAGGGCTGGTGTGTCACTCCTGATGTGTCACTCCTGATGACGGTACAAACGCAGATTCCATCGATCGGCTCAACCCGTGGATGTTCGTCACATCGGCGATTCCCAGCACTGTGAAGCGAGTGGGTGCGCCGGTGCGACACAACAGGCCGTCACCGCACCGATGCGCACACCGCGGTGGCGGCCGATCTGGCTGAACGCACCCCTGCAGGAGGTCGCCAATGGTCATCCCAGCACAGGGGGCCGGCCGGCTCCCGACGGCCGCACGCGGGCCGGGCCGGAGTACACCGTCCTGGCCCGCCACCTCGACACCGTGGTCAGTGGGCAGACAGAGGCTGCTGGCTTATTTCGACGACCTCGTCCTGCGGGCGGCCAAGACCGGACGCGGGGGCGGATACCTGCTCAGCGGTGAACGCGGTATTGGCAAGAGCCATCTGGCCAGGATTTTCACCCACCGGGCCGAGCAGAAGGGGATGGTTACCTTCCGCGGTCGTTGTGTGCCCGGCGGATCTCCCCTGCGATCCCTGCGGGAATCCCTACTGCGGGTGGGCAGCAAATTACCAGACGCCGTCGAATGCGAGCAGCGTACTCCCGCGGAGGTGGTGGCAGAGCAGCTTATTGTGCGGTGGACGAGCAGGCCGGGGGAACCGGCCGCGCTCGTGGTCGTAGAGGACCTGCACCACGCCGATCCCCGTACCCAGGAGGTGCTGTTCTATATTTCCGACCACCTCGATGAGGTTCCGTTAATACTGGTAGGCACCGCGCAATCACCAGCACGGCTCGAATGGCCGATGGTCGAGGAGATCTGCGGCAACCTGAACTACCTCGACGGGATCATCCCCCCGCTGGCTCCCGCTGAGGTCGAGGAACTGGTCCGCCATCGCATCCCCGCCCCGGACCCACAGGTCATCGACTTCCTGCGCCGCTGGAGCGACGGCGTTCCACTCCACCTGCTTGACCTGCTCGACTGTGTCCACGACCTCGCCACCGCCATCACCACCAGCGGTGATGCCATCGCCACCAGCGGCGACGTCACCGCGATGGCCACCGTCAGCGACCTGTTCACCGCGCAGGTTCCCCGTCCGCTCGCCAGCCGGCTCCTGCTGCGGATGGCCGGACTGGACGATCACGATCGCCACGTATTGCGGGTGATGAGCTTGTTGGGCCCCACGTTCGGAGCCGAAGCCGTGGAGAAGATCACCCGGCTTCCCGCCGGCATGACCGAACGCTCCATCAACCGGCTTGTTGAGCTGGATATCGTGCAGGCGTGTCCGCTCGCGGACCGGGACGGTTTCGGGTTTCGGCACGCGCTCGTCGGCGAGGTGATCCGGCGCACGATGCCCCCCGACCAGGTGCGCTCGCTGGGCCGCGCGGTGGCCGAGGTTCTCCGTGACCAGGCGCGGCACGAGGCGGAGACCGATCTGTCGCTGGCACGGCGGAAACTCCAGCGCGCCGCGGCGATCCTGGCTCCGGGTTCGCCGGAGCACACCGAGGTCCTGACGGAGCAGCTCGACATCGTGTCCCGTATCGGCGACGCCGGGGCCGAACGGGCGCTGCTGTCCTTTCTGCGCCCCAGCGTGCAGGCGCACGGCACCAGCGCCGGTCCGGGACGTTGCGGGCCCGGCGGGCTGGTGGACAGCGTGGACCAGGTACGGGTCCTGCTCCGGGCGGCAGCCACCGCGCTGACGCTGGCCGATGACCTGACGGCGCGACGGCTGGCCCTGCGCGCGCTGCGAGCCGCTCTGGATCTCGCGCTGCCCGCTCTGGTCTGCGAGGCACTGGACGTGCTGGGCTGTGCCGCTGAACGGCACGACATCGCCGCGACGCGACGGGCGTACACCAGGCTGGCCAGGGTTGCGGTCCTACACCGGATGACCTACTGGGACATCCATGCCAGGGCGGGCACTGCCGTCGTGCGGATGCTCATCACGGCCGACACCCACGAGCTGCGAACCGTGCGGGAGCTGGCGGACCGGACGGGGCTGCGGGCGTTGACGACACGGCTGGAGATCAGGCTCGCGCAGGCCCTCCTGCTGTCCGGCAACGGCGACGAGGCGAAGGTATGGGCTGAATCGGCCGGACTCGAAGCACGGCGGCTGTCCCTGCCCCACTTACTCGGGCAGGCGCAGGGACTGCTGCGCCTGGTGAGAATAGCCGAATCAGAGTGCGCTGGCGCGGAGCGCGGCATGGACGGCGACCACACGCTCGTGGATGCGATGGAGGCGCTGGTCGCGAACAACATGGTGGCCCTGGCCAGGGCGCTCGACGCGCGGGCCGAGGCGGGCGTGTTCCCCGAGGCCCACGTGCCCTTCTGCTGGTCGGGGCTGCGGCGGCTCGCCCATGCTCTCGAGGGGACCGCCGCGCCGGCCGACCCGCTGCTGTCCACGGCCGACCGTGGCCTCGGCGCGTTCGGCCTGGCCGTCGTGACGGGGCGTGCGGGGGACCGCGCGCAAGCCGAGCTGTGGGCCGCGGAGGCGGTCCGGCTGCTGCGCGGTTTCGACTGGTGCAGGCAGCAGGGCCAGCTCGCGGTGGCGGAGGCGGCCGCCGACGCCGGTTGGGGGGCTCCGGCAGAGTGGCTGCAGGAGGCGATCGCCTACTTTGGCTCCTGCGGACACCTTCGGCTGGTCCAGCAGGCACGTCAGTCGTTGCGCCGCATCGGTGCCCCGGTCCCGCGGAGGGGCAGAGGCGCGGCCACCGTGCCCTATGCCCTGGCAAGGGTCGGCGTGACCACCCGGGAGATGGATGTGCTGGAGCTGGTCGCGCGTGGATTATCCAATCAGTCGGTTGCGGACCGGTTGGTGTTATCCACGCGCACCGTCGAGTCCCATCTGCGGAATCTGCTGACCAAGACCGGTTGCCAGAACCGCGCTGACCTGGCCCGCTTCCGTCATGCCGGCACGGACCTGCCCGTGACGGAGCCGTCAGGCACGACGAACATGAACGGCCCGTTGAACGGGACGGCGGTCCAGAGCAGCGACGTGGCCTGACGCGACGGCCGCACGCCGTCCGGGCGGCTGGTGGTCGCCGCCGGAAGTTCGCCCAGGCTCCGCCGGCGCCAGCCGGCGCCTCGCGTC
>NZ_CAKJTR010000022.1:17613-40742 GCF_917627355.1 Protofrankia sp. Cj3
ACGACTCCCGGCGGCGACCGCTAGGGCTTCGTCCCGACGGCGACCAGGGCGAAGCGGGGCAGGACGCACCGCCATTGCGACGGGCCCAGCCGCTCGACGACGCATTCACCGACATGGTCTCCCCTGCCGTTTCCCCTGCCGTCGAACCGGAATATCTGGCGGGCGAGTTCGAACGCCATCATCGAGGCGCCCTCGGGCCCATGAGCCGCCACCAGCTTGTCCAGCCCGTACATCCGCACCAGGTAGTGGCCCAGCGCGGCCTGTGCCGCCCGTTCCGAGGCAGCGGTCACCACGATCGGGTCGAACATCCAGTTCGTCGTCACCGTGCGGAAACCGGAGCGCACAAGATACTCCCGCATCTGCTCAGTGGTGAAGTGCGCATAGCGGTGACCGGTCGCGGACTGTTTGTCCACGACATCCAGGAACCAGGCCGCCACGGGCGACCCGTCGGCAAAGTCGTGCAGCACGAACCTGCCCCCGGGCCGCAGCACTCGCCACGCCTCGTCGGCCACGTCCTGTCGCTCCGGCTCCGGTATGTGGTGGCTGCCGTATGCGAGGAGCACACCGTCGACGCTTCCCGAGCGGAATACCTGCCGCTGGGCGCGCTGCCGGACCGCCGGAACACCCGCCGCCCACGCACGGGCGACCATGAACGAGGCCGCGTCACAGGTGACGACCGTCGCGTCGGGCATGTCGGGACGCAGACAGACCCGGTGGAGCAGCCCATCGCCGCCCAGCAGGTCCACAATGACCGGCCGATCGCCGCCCGCTGGGCCGATCACCAGGGCCATGAGGTGCCGGATACCGATGATCCGCGCCTGCGGGTGTGCCTGTTGGGCGTCGACGTAGCTTTCGCCTCGGCCACCATGCCTCGCGGAACCGAAGTCGTCACGCTCCCCATCAGCGGCCAAGCCGAGGGCGCGTTCCTCGTCGATCAACGCGTACACGTGCGGCCAGGTCTCTCGTAACGCCCGGAGCTGGGATCGCTGGTCCCCCGGGTCAGCCCGAGGCAGAGCATGCCCCGTCATCTCCTGCCTCGGGACCGCGTGGGCGGGCCGATGTACCGTGCGGGCCGATTCCCCGGTGATGGCATCCTGCCCCGTCATGCCCGGCCTCCCCGCGCGGAGGCGCCGAGGCGGTGGTAACCGTTGGCGGCTCGGGCCTCGGACAGCGGTATGCCTGCCCGCACCGCGGCGAGTACCCGGCCCTCCAGATCATCGATCCGGCGGATCTCGGTGGCGAGGGCGTCGACCATCCCGGCCGGGGCAACGACGATTCCCGATTCGTCCGCACACACCCAGTCTCCTGGAGCGACGGAGGTGCCCCGTACGGTGACCGGCTCCTGCATAGCAGCCAGTCTGACCCGGCCGCGCCCGGACATGACGCAGGTGGCCGCGGCCCAGATCGAGTAGCCGATCTCGGCGCTGCCCGCGACGTCCCGGCAGGCTCCATCGATCACCGTGCCCGCGACGCCGCGCGCATGGGCAACTGTGGTGACCAGGTCGCCCCACACCGAGCACCAGTCACGGCCCGCATTGTCGATCACGATGACGGCCCCGGCGGGCACGTCGTCGACGAAGTCGCCGATGCTGCCCGGCGAATCCGCGGACACGACTTCATAGCGCAGAGTGAAAGCGGGCCCCACGACCAGCCCGCTTCCGGTCAGCCGACGCAGACCGGTCACCGCGCCGTCACGATGGAGGGCGTCCATCGCGTCGGCGATCGTCGAACAGGTAACGGTGTCGTTCAGGCTCCATAGCAGGGAGCCGCTGACGTCTTTGGGTGAATTCGGGCATGGCACCTCGTCTACATCCACGGTTCGGACAGTGCTTCGTCGTGGCCGTCCCAGACAAGGTTCCGGCGCCAAACCCAGGGCGCCGGGCAGGATCTCGGCAGCCGGGGGCCGGCGGCGGCATCGCGTGTCGTGGACACCATCCGTTAATTCGGTGTCATCTGGCCTTAACTCCGACGTGGACACGGATGTCCGCCCAGGACGGTGCTACTAGCGTCTCCGTTGTTGCCGCGGTGATCATCGCCGTTGGCCGTCTGACAGCGGAGGGCATCCGGGTGACTCGACGACGCCGAATCGCGTACCTTTGTCTTACGGTCCCACACGACGACCTTCCCGATGTGGAGGCCGCCTTCGCCCGGCACGACACGGATGTGGAGATCGTCAAGCTTGCCGATGCGGATCAGATCAACTGGAGCGGCATCGACCTGCTGAGCCTGCGCATGCTGCGCTATTTCCATCTGGAGCCGGATCTGATCCCGCGTATCGACGCGCTCTGCGCGCGGGTGCGGGCGAACGCCCCTGGCGGCCTTCCGGTGGTCAACCCGCCCGGACTCGTGGCCAGGGGGCTGGACAAGTTCGACTATCTGCCCAGGCTCGCCGAGGCTGGGGTCCCTGTCGTGCCGACTGAGTGGGTGTCCCGGGGGACGCCGGTCACCCTCCACGCCATCCTGGAGCGGACCGGGTGGCGGCGCGCCGTGGTCAAGCCGACGCTGTCGGCTCGCGGCTGGAACGCCTTCCGGGTGACCCGGGCCGAAACCCCGACTGATGACCCCGACCCCACCGCGGACCATCCACACTTCACGTTGCCCGATGCTTCCGACGCGGTGGCTGGGAGCAACGCCGAGCGCCGGTTCGCCGAGCTGACCGCGATGACGACAGTGAGCGTGCAGCCCTTCGTCGATGAGATCACCACTCGCGGCGAGACATCCTTCGTCTTCATCGGCGGACGGTACAGCCATGCGATCGCCAAGTCGGTTGCCGAGAACGGCTGGATTGCGCACGAGTCCTTCGGCGGCGTCAACAAGCGTCTCGAGGCCACACCCGCACACATCGCCTGGGCCGAGGAGCTGCATAGCCTGCTGTGCTCATGGTTCGAGCAGCTGCGGTACGCACGGATCGACACTCTGCCCGCCCCGGACGGCAGCCTGCAGCTATTGGAATGCGAGTTGGTGGCCCCCCGGCTGTTCCTGCGTGAGGGCGGTGCGTTGGACCGCTATGCCCGCAGCATGCTCGGGGTCGCCGCAACAGCCTGAACCGCAACAGCCTGAACCGCAACAGCCTGAACCGCAACAGGCATGACCTGAGGAGAGCGGCACATGGACAGCCTTGCGCACCCGGCGACGACGGAAGTGACGCGTACCGAGGTTGTAGTGGTGGGAGCGGGCATGGTCGGGCTGCTCGCCGCGCTGGGACTGGCGAAACGCGGGATGGACGTGACGGTCATCGATGACGTGGTCAACCAAAAACCCAGCTACAAGGTGGGCGAGTCGTTCCTGGTCTCCACCGGAGTTCCCCGTATCATCGGTGATCTTGATGACTTCCTCAACGACGATTGTTTCGTCAAGCTGGGTGTCTGGTTTACCTATGGGGCCCACGGCCAGCGGGAGTTCCGGCCCAAGTCGGAATGGGTCGTCGCCGCAATGTCGGAGTTCACGCTGCGGGAGATGCATGACGACTTCCGTGACCACTACTTATATAAGATCGCAAAAAACAAGCTCGCGTTCCGCGCGCTAGTGGTCGACCAGCAGATCTGCCGGCCCGACACGGAAGAGCTGCTGCGCAAGTCCGTGCACAGCAGGCACAATATCCGCTTCCTGGACGCCGCCCGGGTGACCGGCGTTGAGATCGCGGGGACCGGCACCGACGCGCATCTGGTGACCTGGGCCGACCACTCCGCGAAGACACAGGGCAGCGTCCACGCCAACTGGGTCATCGACTGTTCCGGCCGGACCAGGATGTTAGCGAGCAAGCTGGGTCACCG
This sequence comes from Protofrankia sp. Cj3, assembly GCF_917627355.1. Taxonomy (NCBI): domain Bacteria; kingdom Bacillati; phylum Actinomycetota; class Actinomycetes; order Frankiales; family Frankiaceae; genus Protofrankia; species Protofrankia sp. Cj3. Next base: position 21,387 of record NZ_CAKJTR010000022.1, read on the forward strand.
CGCCGAATCACGGGTGCTCAACGACGGCTTCCAGACCACAGCTCTGTGGGGGCAGTTCGCCGGCATCACCGACGAGATGTTCGAACCGGTGTGGCGGTACACCACCGCGGACGGCACCTCCACCCGCAGAGACCTGTACACCCTGCACCTGTGGGGCGACGGCCACTGGATCTGGGTGATCCGGCTCTCGGGAGGCCGGGTGAGCGTCGGCATCACCTACGACCAGAAAAAGCCGCCGAAGAAAGGCGGCCCCAAGGACCAGTTCTTCGCGGCGCTGGCCGAATACCCGGTCTTCGACGGAGTGCTCAGCCGGGAGAACCTGCTCGAGTTCCGTATGTACCGCAACGTGCAACACGTGACGGACACCTTCGTCCACCCCAGGCGGTACGCGATACTCGGCGACGCGTCCTCGATTATCGATGCCTACTACAGCCAGGGACTGGGCCAGTCCTGCCAGACCATGTGGCATGTCTCGAACATCATCGAGAAGGACCTCCGGCACGCCTGCCTCGACACCGGCTACATCGACCGGGTCAACAGGGCGACCTGTGAGGATTGGCTGACCATCAGGAGCTTCGTCCAGGAGAAGTACAGTGGCGCCATCGCCGACCCACGCTTCTTCCTGCTGTCACACATGCTCGACTGGGCGGTCATCTGGTCGACCGGGACAGCCCGGTACCGCTGGACGAACTGGCTGGCGGCGACCGGCGGTGACACCTCCAAGGAGGACGAGACCAGCAGGAAGGACCGGGAGTTCTGCGAGAACCGCCTGTTCTATTCGAGGGGACAGCTGGGGCACTGGACGACGGAACGGGCGTTCCGCCGTCGCGTGGAACGTTTTCAGGCCACGCTCGGCGAGCGGGCCCGGTGGCGGCTCGAGCACGGCATCACGGGCCCCAGCGTGTTCTGCCAGCTGTCGCTGACCCGTTGCCTGCCGCGTGGCACATGGCGGCTGCTTGGCAAGCCGAGCTCGGCGCGGGTGGAGATCTCCGGGCCGGACTTCGTCGCCCCAAGAAAGCTCCGCAAGCCGTGGGCGCGCTCGTGGGTCAACGCGCTGCCGCTGACCGCGTCACAGCGATTCTCACTCGTGCTGAAGGTACGCGCTCCCCTGCTCGCGACGCTGTTTCTCGCCTGCTACGCGCTGGACGCGGCCGACACCGCGCGGCGCAAGGCGCTGCACCGGCTCCGCGGCGGGCGCCGGCCAGCACGAACGGAGCCATGACGTCGAAAACCGGAGCTGATCGAGGTTGGCAACCGCAGCACGGCTTCATGCGTGGTCGGTACGTTATTCACGATCTGCGTTTGGATTTCCGCCTTAGTGGTCGGCGCTGGAAGTCCTTCGGGGGTTGTCGGATGTCAGGTGGATGCGTCGCGAGGCGGAGGAGGTCCCGGTAGCGGTGTTCTACCGGGGCCGACGACAACGAAGCGAGGCGCCGCCTGGCGCCGGCAGGCCCTGGATGAACTTCCGGCGCCGACCACTTAGAGCGCCCGAGGATGGGGCGTTCGATCAGCGAGCGGCTCATCCGCGCCCGATCCGGCAAGGCGGCGGAGGAAGGCGCCCTGGTGGTGGGCGCCGACTGACGACAACGCGGCCGGGCGGGATGCGGGGAGCCGCGAGCCGGACAGTCCTATCCTCGGGCGCTCTTACCTTCTGGCAGGAGTGGTGATGGCCTACGCGTCCGGTCCGGTGGCCACGCTGTCGTCGCAGGTGCTTCTCATCTTCCTACTCCAGATCGCTGTTCTGCTCGGGCTTGCTCATCTCCTGGGCCGGGCGGCAACGCGGCTCGCCATGCCCGCCGTGGTGGGTGAACTGGTCACCGGCGTGCTGCTCGGGCCGTCCCTGCTCGGCACGCTCGCGCCCGGTTTCGCCGGCTGGCTGCTGCCGGCGCGCGCTGACCAGTTCCATCTGCTTGACGCTGCCGGTCAGCTCGGCGTGATTCTGCTGGTCGGTTTCACCGGGATGGACATGGACATCCGGCTGGTGCGCCGCCGCAGCCTGACCGTCGTCCGAGTCGGCCTCGCCGGGCTACTGGTTCCAGTGGGCCTCGGAGCTGCGGGGGGACTGCTGCTGCCGGACTCGCTCGTCGCCGACGGCGCCAATCGGCCGGTGTTCGCGATGTTTCTTGGTGTCGCGCTGGGCGTCAGCGCGATCCCGGTCGCCGCGAAGATCCTTATTGACATGCACCTGCTGGACCGTAACGTCGGCCAGCTCACCTTGGCCGCGGCCGCGGTCGACGACGCGGTCGGATGGTCAATGCTTTCGGTGGTGTCGGCGATGGCGACCACGGGCGTGCATGGTGGTGACATCGCCGTGCCGGTCGTGAGCGTGCTGGGCACGGTGCTGGTCGCCCTGGTGGCCGGCCGGCCGGTGGTCCGGGCCGCGCTTCGGTTCGCCGGGGCCGCGCGGGACGGCAGCGGCTGCATCCCGGTTGTCACGGTGTTGATCCTTGCCGCGGCTGCCGCGACGGACGCGTTGAAACTGGAGGCAATCTTCGGCGCCTTCATCGCCGGCATCGTCGTCGGGTCCAGCCGGGACTTCATCCCCGACCGGGTCGCGCCGCTGCGGACGGTGGTACTCACCGTACTGGCTCCGATTTTCTTCGCCACGGCCGGGCTACGGGTTGACCTCGGCATGCTCACCGATCCGCCGGTCCTCGCCGCCGGCCTGGTGGTGCTGCTGCTCGCCGTCGCGGGCAAGTTCGGCGGTGTCTACCTCGGCGCGCGGGCCGGTCGGCTCGGCCACTGGGAGGCGCTGGCGCTCGGCGCGGGGCTCAACGCCCGCGGGGTGATCGGCTTGGTGGTCGCCGCGGTGGGGCTCCGCCTCGGCGTGTTGGGCACGGCGGCCTACACGGTGGTGGTCCTGGTGGCGCTTGTCACCACCGTCATGACTCCGCCGATCCTGCGGATCACGATGCGACGGGTCGAGCGGACCGTTGACGAGACCCTGGCCCAGCAGCTGGACCCCGCCGCCGGCACAGGGGCGCACCTTCCAGGGCCGGACGTTGGAAGCCGCCGCCCGCAAGCGTGAGCGGGTCCTAGCGGAAGTTTCCTAGCGGGACGTCGCGGCCGCGGCGACCGACCGGCTCAACGAGAGCGTCTTCGCCAACCCGGATCTGTCCTCTGACCAGATCACGTCGCTCGTTGACATCCTGCGGGAGTTCCGCGGCCGTGCCGGTGACTTCTGAACCGGCCGCCGTCGGTCCACGCACATCCCGACCCGGCGGTATTTGCCTGATGTACCGACCTTGTCACGATCCGATCCGGTGCGTATCGTCGTCTTTGGATCTGCTGACAAGCAAAATACACAGGGGTGTGTATGTTAATGACCATGACGGACGTGCGGACCAACATCGTTGTCAACGACGAGTTGATCGAAGAGGCGATGCGCCTCTTCGGCGTGAACACGCGGCGCGAAGTCGTAGATCTTGCTCTGCGGCATCTCGTCAGCCGTGCGACCTTCCGACGTCGGGCACTGGCCATGGAAGGCATGGGGTGGGAAACGGACATGGACGAGATCCGCCCGGGCTTTGTGTCCAATCTCCAAGGGGCGTCGGTGGAGGATCGATGATCCTGGTTGACACATCCGCGTGGGTCGAGTTCTTCCGTAAGACCGAGTCATCGGTCCATCGGCGGTTGCACCATCTGATCGACGAGGAGGCATACCTCGTGACCACGGAGATCGTCCGTTTCGAGGTTCTCGCCGGTGCCCGGTCCGACACGCATCACCTTGAGCTGCTGGAGCTGCTCGCGCCCCTGCCCGTCCTTCCTCTTCGCGACAGCGGTGACTATGAGGACGCCGCGGGTCTGTACCGATCCGCTCGGCGTGATGGCGTGACGGTCCGGGTGCTGACCGACTGCCTCATCGCGCAGGCGGCTGTCAAGGCCGATGCGAGCCTGTTGCATGCCGACCGCGACTTTGACAACCTCGCCCGGGTCACCGATCTGCGTATCGAGCCGGTGGAGTGACCTGTCGGCCGTCAGCGCAGGACGGACAGGGGGAGTAGGCGCTTGGCGCCTGGGTTGCGGCTGCGGTCGTTCTTGCTGTGGTCGTTGTCGACGGCGGGCAGGCTCGCGGGGCTCACCGCGGCCAGCGCCGCCTCGCCGTGGCCGAGGACGCATTCGGGGTCGGGGCCGTCCAGCGGCAGCCCGGTGAAGAACTTCGCCGCCATGCACCCCCCCTGGCAGGCGTCGTAGTGCCCGCAGGATGCGCACGCCCCGGCACTGCCCGGTTCCCGCAGCTCGGTGAACAGCTCTGATTCCCGCCACACCGCCGCGAACCCACCGGTGTCCAGCACATTGCCGGCGCGGAAGTGCTCGTGCAGCGCGAACGGGCAGGCGTAGACGTCGCCGACCGGGTCGATCAGGCAGACAACCCGGCCGGCGCCGCACAGGTTCAGCCCAGGCAGGGATTGCCCGTAGGCCGCCAGATGGAAGAACGAGTCGCCGGTCAGCACGTGCGGCCGGGCCAGCAGCCAGGAGTGCAGGTCCCGCTGTTGCGTCGCGGTCGGGTGCAGTTCGGCCCAGGAGTCCCGTCCCCGGCCGGACGGGCGCAGCCGGGTGATCCGCAACTCCGCGCCGTAGTCCCGGGCCAGTGCCTCGAACGAGTCGAGCTGGCTCGCGTTGTGCCTGGTCACGACCACGGACAGCTTGAACGCGCCGAACCCGGCGGTGGCGAGGTGATCCATGGCCGTCCGGGCTCGGTCATAGGAGCCGGTACCGCGCACCGGGTCGTTGGTCATCGCGTCCGCGCCGTCCAGGGAGATCTGGATGTCGACGTAGTCCAGCGCGGCGAGCCGCCGCGCCTTCACCGGATTGATCATTCCTCCGTTGGTGGAGAACTTGACCCCGACACCATGGTCGACCGCGTACTCCAGCACATCGAAGAAGTCGGGCCGGGTCATCGGTTCACCGCCACCGACGTTGACGTAGAAGACCTGCATGCCGGCGAGCTGGTCGACGACCGAACGCAGCTGGCCGGTGGTCAGCTCGCGGGGGTCGCGCCGCCCCGAGGAGGACAGGCAGTGGACGCACGCCAGATTGCAGGCGTACGTCCACTCCCAGGTCAGACAGATCGGCGCGGCGAGCCCGCGCAGCAGCTCGTCCCGCAGGGAACCGTGGGCCCGGACCGTCGATGCCGGCCCGGCCACATCGGTATCAGTGACGCTCACGGACGAACCCCGTTTCCACCAGGCGGGCCAGCGCCCGCTCCACCGCCGGCCGTTTCGCCGTGGGCACCGCGTCGAGCGCGACAGCCGCGGACGGCGCGTCCGCGAGCGAGCGCACCACCGCGACCAGATCCAGATCTTTCAGCAGGGACAGCCGCCGGGTGTCATAGGAGTAGGCGAGCGCGCCGAACCGTTCCGGGCGCAGCGCGACCTTCGGGTGCAGCTGGTAGGCGCGGCCGCGGTCGAAGGCGCCGGTCGTGACCGCGGCGGCGGCGTGCGGGGGCGTGGGCATCGATGCGTCTGTGGCGGTCCTCGGCTGTGGCTGGTTGATCAGTAGACGCCGCACATGCCGTCGATGGACACGTCCTCGACCAGGAGGTCCTCCAGCACCGGCTCGCCGCCCTCGGCGGAGATGCCTGGAACCTCACGCGGGGCGGGGTCGTTGTCGGCGGAGTCCATAGGTTCCTCCTGTGCGTCCTTGTGCTGTGGGCCATGCGGGGAGCCCTGCGCCTCGTGCTGTGCGTCGTGCGGGTGGAGCCGGCGGTGGCAGCCGGGCACCTGGCCCGCCCGCGGCCCCGCTACCTGCGCTGTTCTCGGTTCAGTGTGACCCGGACCTACGCGTCCTGTCGCGTGGTCGGGTACTGCTCGGTGGATCGCCGCTGCGGCTGCTCACGCTGAGCCAGGCCGGCGCGGCCGTGTTCGGCGCCCTCGCGGCGGGTGCGACGGTCGCGGAGGCCGGCGCTGGCGCGGGTGCGCTCGCCCGCCGGTTGGTGAGCGCCGGGCACGCCGACCCCGTGCCGCCCGCCAGCGATGTCCCGGGAACGCCTGGCCCGGATGACGTCACCCTCGTCATCCCGGCGCGCGACCGGGCGGGGGAGCTGTCCCGGCTGCTCACCATGGTCACCGGGAGCTGCCGGGAGGTGATCGTGGTTGACGACGGCTCAACCGACGCCACCGCGGCGGTCGCGCGGCTCGCTGGTGCCCGTGTCATCAGGCATGTCTCGCCGCTGGGGCCCGCGGCCGCCCGCATGACCGGGGCGCGGGCCGCGACAACCGGGCTGGTCGCCTTCCTCGACTCGGATGTGCTGCCCGGCGCGGGCTGGCTCACCAGGCTGCTGCCGCATCTTGTCGATCCGGTGGTCGCGCTCGTGGCCCCGCGGGTCGCCTCCAGCGCGGGCCGGGCCCTGCGCGCCCGCTACGAGATGTCACGGTCCCCGCTGGACCTGGGCCCGCGGTCCGGTCCGGTCCGTGCGGGCAGCCGTATCTCCTATGTGCCGGCCGCGGCGCTGCTGATCCGTCGGGAGCTGGCCGACTTCGATCCGGCGATGCGCTACGGCGAGGACGTCGACCTGGTGTGGCGGCTGACCGCGGCCGGCTGGTCGGTGCGCTACGAAGCGGCCACAGCAGTGCTCCACCAGCCCCGGTCGTCCTGGCTGGGCTGGGCCACGCAACGGGTCGGCTACGGATCGTCCGCGGCGCCGCTCGCGCTGCGCCATCCCGTGCCGCTGCGCCCAGCGCGGGGCGCGGCTCTGGGCGTGGCGGTAGCTGCCCTGGCGGCGCGCGGGCCAGCGGCCCTGACCGCGGGGACCGCTGGCTCCGTGGGACTCGGCGCGGTTGTCAGCGCGGTGCGGCTACGCCGGAAGCTCATCGAGCTGCGCCCGCCCGTGCCCCATGCCGGGCTGCTCGCGGCGGTTCTGGTCGCTCAGGGCCGGCGCTTCACGGCGTGGGCGGCGGCGGACACGGCCCGGCGGGTGTGGCTGGTGCCACTCGGGCTCGCCGCGGGCCGGCCAGGCCGGCGGGTCCTGCTGGCCGCGGCGATCCTGCCGACCGCGTGGGACTGGTGGCGCGACCGCCCGGACGTCGGCCTCGTCCCCTATGTCGTCCTGCGTGTCACCGACGACGCCGCCTACTGCGCCGGAGTCTGGTGGGGCTGTCTGCGGGCCCGTACCACCCGCCCGCTGCGCCCGGTCCCGACTGGCGCGGGTCGGGTACGTCCGGGGCGAGCGGGCGGCGCGCGGATATCCTCAGTGTTGTGACCTACCTCGACCACGCGGCAACCACGCCGATGCGTCCTGAGGCCGTGGCTGCCTACACCGCGGCGCTCGCGGAGGCCGGGAACGCGTCGTCGCTGCACGCCAGCGGTCGTCGCGCCCGTAGAGTAGTCGAAGAGTCGCGTGAGGCGTTGGCCGCCGCGCTGCGCGCACGCCCGTCGGAGGTTGTTTTCACCGCCGGCGGGACGGAGAGCGACAACCTGGCCATCAAGGGGCTGTACTGGGCGCGGCGGGCGGTCGCGCCGCGCCGGCACCGGGTGCTGGTCAGTGCCGTCGAGCACCGCGCCATCCTGGACGCGGTGTTCTGGCTCGCCGAGGCGCAGGATGCCCAGGTCGAGCTCTTGCCCGTGGACGCCACCGGGATGGTGCACCCGGACGTTCTCGCCGCGGCGATCGTGCGTGATCCTGACAGCGTCGCGCTGGTGAGCGTCATGTGGGCGAACAACGAGGTCGGCACGGTATCGCCGATCGCGGAGCTGGCGGCGGTCGCACACGGTTTCGGGATCGCCTTCCACACGGACGCCGTCCAGGCGGTCGGGTCGATCCCGCTGTCGTTCGAGGACAGCGGAGCGGATGCGCTCACGGTCAGCGCCCACAAGCTCGGCGGTCCGATCGGCATGGGCGCGCTGCTGGTCCGCCGGGGGTTGGCGCTGGCGCCGCTGACCCACGGCGGCGGGCAGGAACGCGATCTACGATCGGGGACGCTCGACACGCCGGGGGTGGCGGCGTTCGCGGCCGCGGCGACCACGGCGGTCCACGAACGGCCGGTCGAGGCGGAGCGTCTCGTTGCCCTACGTGATGATTTGGTCGCACGTGTCCTCGCGGAGGTGCCGGACGCGGTGGTGAACGGGGCACCCTCGGGCCCGGGGCTCCTGCCCGGGATCGCCCATCTGACCTTTCCCGGCTGCGAGGGTGACTCGCTGCTGCTGCTTCTCGACGCTCACGGGATCGAGTGCTCGACGGGTTCGGCCTGCTCCGCCGGTGTTGCCCGGCCGTCGCACGTCCTGTTGGCCATGGGCGTGGACGAGGCCCGCGCTCGCGGGTCGCTGCGTTTCTCCCTGGGGCGGACCTCCACCCGCGCTGACGTCGACGCCCTCGTCAAGGTGATCGCCCCGGTGGTGGAGCGGGCGCGCCGCGCCGGTGCGCTGGCGGGTCTGTCGGGAGGATGAGCGGGATGCGGGTGCTTGCGGCCATGTCCGGCGGAGTCGACTCAGCGGTGGCGGCCGCCCGCGCGGTCGACGCCGGCCACGCGGTGACCGGCGTGCACCTGGCGCTGTCGAGATCCCCTGAGTCGCACCGCGCCGGCGCGCGCGGCTGCTGCACGGTCGAGGACGCGCACGACGCCCGCCGTGCCGCTGACGTCCTCGGCATCCCGTTCTACGTGTGGGATCTGGCGGAGCGCTTTGAGCACGACGTCATCGAGGAGTTCGTTGCCGCCTACTCAGCCGGGCGGACGCCGAACCCCTGCGTCCGCTGCAATGAGCGGATCAAGTTCGCGGCGGTGCTCGACCGGGCGCTGGCGCTGGGCTTCGACGCGGTCGTCACCGGGCATCACGCCCAGCTGTCCGGCGCGGTGCTGCGCCGTTCGGTGGACCCGGACAAGGACCAGTCCTACGTGCTGGGGACGCTGCGTCCCGAACAGCTCATGCACGCGATCTTCCCGTTGGGGGACACCACGAAGACCGAGGTCCGGGCCGAGGCCGCCCGCCGCGGTCTCGCGGTCGCGGACAAGCCGGACAGCCATGACATCTGCTTCATCGCCGACGGCGACACCGGCCGGTGGCTGCGCGACCGGTTGGGGCCGCGGCCCGGCCCGGTGGTGGACGCCGTCACCGGCGAGCGGGTGGGGGAGCACGACGGGGCGTTCGCGTTCACGATCGGGCAGCGCCGGGGCCTGCGCCTTGGCCGTCCCGCGCCTGACGGCAGGCCGCGTTATGTCCTCGACATCTCCCCGGTGACCGCCACGGTGACGGTTGGCCCGGCCCAGGCACTCGACGTCCGCGATCTGGTCGCGGACGTGGCGGTCTGGCCGCATGAGGGCCCGGTGGCGTGCGCGGCCCAGGTCCGCGCGCACGGGCGGGCGGTCCCGGCCACCGCCGAGGCGGTCGGGGACGAGCTGTACATCAGGCTGGGCGAACCGGTCCGCGGTACCGCGCCTGGGCAGGCCGTCGTCCTCTACGACGGTGACCGGGTCCTGGGCGGGGGCCATGTCCGCCGGTTCGGTCGGTTCGGTGCCGGCCCGCGCGATGCCGGTCGGCCCGGCGGCTGATCCGCGGGGTTCGGGCGGGTCGGCGTCTCAGGTCCTGACCTTTCGTACACGGGAAGTTCTGATCATGATGTGGATGGCCACATGACACAGCCAGCCGCGCTCTCCAGCAGCACCCGGCTGTGGGAGCCGGGGACAGCGACCGGGGTCGGCTCGTTGCCGGGGACAGACCCGGTCGAGGCCTGCCGGCTGGTCTTCGGTGAACTTCCGGACCTGCCGCACCTGCCTGAGCTGCCGGGCCGCGGGGCCGGGGCCGAGATGATCGGACGTGCCGCGGGCCTGCTCGCGGACATGCCGGTCGACCTGCAGCCGTCCGGGTGGCGGCTGGTGCCGCGTCCCGGCGTCGACCTGCGTCGCACCCGTGACCTGATGGCCCGCGACCTCGACGCGCTCGGCGAGGTCGCCGCCGGCTATACGGGGCCGTTCAAGGTCGCCGTCACCGGTCCGTGGACGCTCGCCGCCGCGGTCGAGCTGACGCGGGGGCACAAGGCCCTCAAGGACCCCGGGGCCAGCCGGGACATGGCCGAGGCCCTCGCCGAGGGCATCGCCCGCCACCTCGCGCGGATTGCGCGCGTCCTGCCTGGTGCCCGCCTGCTCGTCCAGCTCGACGAGCCGAATCTGCCGGCGGTGCTTGCCGGCCGGGTCCGCACCCCCAGCGGCTTCGGGGTGCTGCCGGCGGTGGCGGAGGACGTTGCCGCCGACAGGCTGCGCGGCCTGCTCGCCGGCGCCGGGGTGCCGGCCGGGGTGCACTGCTGCGCGGCATCGCCCCCGGTCGACCTGCTGCGCCGGGCCGGCGCGGCCTTCGTCAGCGTGGACGCGACCGCGCTCACCCACGCGGATGACGACGCGATCGGCACGGCGGTCGAGGCGGGGGTCGCGCTGCTGCTGGGAGTGGTGCCGGCGCGGGACACCGGCGTGCGGGACACCGGCGTGCGGGACACCGAACTGCCGGACGCCCGCCGTAGCGTCGAGCCGGTCCGGTCCATGTGGCGCCGGCTGGGGTTCTCCCCGGAACAGCTTCGGGAGGTGGTCGCGGTGACGCCGACCTGTGGTCTTGCGGGCGCGACGCCCGCCTACGCCCGGGTGGCGTTGCGACGCTGCCGCGAGGCGGGCCGGGCGCTCGCGGACGATTCGGCATGAGTGCCTGTCCTCCCGCGCCCGGCACGGACGGCCCCCCGAGCACCGTGCTCGAGCCAGCTGCCGACACCGAGGACGAGGCCGGCGAGATCCCGCCATCGGTGCGGGCGCGCGCCGCGGAGCTGGCCCGTGACCTGGACGAGTACGCCTACCGCTACTACGTGCTGGATGCGCCGACGGTCTCCGATGCCGAGTACGACCAGCTCATGGGCGAGCTGGCGGAGATCGAGGCCCGTCATCCGGCGCTGCGCACCTCGGACTCGCCGACCCAGAAGGTCGCCGGCTTCTTCTCGACGCTGTTCACGCCGGTCGAGCATGTGGAACGGATGCTCTCCCTCGACAACGTTTTCACCGATGCCGAGCTCGAAGCCTGGGCACTGCGGGCGACCCGTGACACCGCTGTCGACGCCTGGCTGTGTGAACTGAAGATCGACGGGCTGGCGATCGACCTGGTCTACGAGGACGGTTATCTGGTTCGCGCGGCCACCCGTGGCGACGGGCGGGTCGGTGAGGACGTCACCCCGAACATCCGCACCCTGTCGACGGTGCCGATCCGGCTGCGCGGCCCGGGTGTCCCGGCGCTGCTGGAGGTCCGGGGCGAGGTGTTCTTCCCCACCGCGGCGTTCGCCGAGCTCAACGCGGCTCTGGTCGCGGCGGGTGAAAAGCCGTTCGCCAACCCGCGTAACGCCGCCGCCGGGTCGCTGCGGCAGAAGGACCCCCGGGTCACCGCCAGGCGTCCGCTGTCGATGACAGTCCACGGGCTCGGTGCCCACCGGGGGCTTGACGTCGCGGCCCAGTCCGCGGCGTACGAGCGGATGGCCGAACTCGGCCTGCCTGTCTCCCATCACCACGAGGTGGCGGGCAGCATCGCCGCGGTCGAGGCGTTCGTCCGCCGTTGGGGGGAGCGGCGCCACGACGTCGAGCACGAGATCGACGGGGTGGTGGTCAAGGTCGACGCGTTCGGGCTGCAACGCCGGCTCGGCGCCACCGCGAAATCCCCGCGCTGGGCGGTGGCCTACAAGTATCCACCCGAGGAGGTGACCACCAAGCTGCTCGATATCGAGGTCAACGTGGGCCGCACGGGCCGGGTCACCCCGTTCGGCCGGCTGGCGCCGGTCAGGGTCGCGGGCTCGACGGTCGCTCTGGCCACCCTGCACAACGCCGACCAGATCGAGCGGAAGGGCGTGTTGATCGGCGACACCGTGGTGCTCCGCAAGGCCGGCGACGTCATCCCGGAGATCGTCGGGCCGCTGGTGGATCTGCGGGACGGCTCCGAACGCGCGTTTGCCATGCCGACTCACTGCCCGGAGTGCGGCGCCGGGCTGGTGCGTCCCGAGGACGAGGCCGACACGCGCTGCCCGAACACGGTGTCATGCCCCGCGCAGCTGCGGGAGTCGATCTTTCACTTCGCCTCCCGGGGCGCGCTGGACATCGACGGGTTCGGTTATGAGACCGCCACCGCCCTGTTGGACGCCGGCCGTGTGCACGACGTGGGAGACGTTTTTCACCTGAGCGCCGAGTCGTTCGACGGACTGCGTGGGTTCGGCGAGAAGAAGATCGACCAGATTCTGCGCGGGGTCGAGCAGGCTCGGGCGCAACCACTGTGGCGGCTGTTGGTCGGCCTGTCCATCCGGCATGTCGGGCCGAGCGCGGCTCGGGCGCTGGCGCGGGAGATGCGTTCGGTGGACGCCATCGCCGCCGCGTCCACCGAGGCCCTGGCCGCCGTCGACGGGGTCGGCCCGACCATAGCCGCGACCGTTGTCGACTGGTTCGCCGATGCCCGCCACCGCGAGATCCTCGACCGGATACGTTCCGGCGGGGCGCGGTTCGCCGACGTCGGCGCCGACGACGGGCCAGGCTCGCTTACGGGCGTCACCGTCGTCATCACCGGGACGCTGGCGGGGTGGAGCCGTGACTCCGCCACCGAGGCTGTCCAGGCATGCGGTGGCAAGGTCACCGGCTCGGTGAGCAAGAAGACGACCTTCGTGGTGATCGGCACCGACCCCGGGGCAACCAAGTACGACAAGGCGCGGGCGCTGAAACTCCCGGTGCTCGACGAGGCCGGGTTCGCCGTGCTGCTGGCCGCCGGGCCGCGGGCCGCCAGCGCGCACGCCCTTCCCGTGGAGCGGGCTGACGACGATCCGACCGGGTGATCGCGGGTGATCGCTCTCCCCGCCCCCGCCCCCGCCCCCGTTGCGGCCGGCCCGGACCGTCAGCGCGTTCCGTGCGTGGCGAGCGAGACGTTCCTGTTGTGGGCGATCGTCGCGGCGATGCCGGCGAGATGCGCGAGCCGCTGTACCTCCGATGCCCGGAAGGCCGGGCCGCCCGGCCGACCGACCAGTACCGCCCGGTCTGGGCTGCCCACCGGCGCGACCGCCAGCTCCATGCCGAGCGCCGTCCAACGGGGCGGGAGCCAGCCCGCGTCGCGGTCCAGGCGCTGCGCGCGGTCCAACGGCAGCCATCCCAGCGCGGGCCGCACCCGTTCCGGAACGGCGAACTCGTCGCCGCCGAGGTCCGGAGCGCCGACGGAGGTCTCCACAACCCGCAGGTCATCCGGCGCGACCCGGTCCAGCAGCACGGCCCAGTCCGCGTGGAACACCGCTCCGACGAACTCGGTCATGATGGCGAGCGCATCGTCGGGCCGGGAGGTCATGGCTTCGACGAGATCGAGGTCACGCTGAATGCCGGTACCCCCGGACAGGTACGGGCGCAGGGACTCCACGCGCACGCCGGGTACGGACTGCGCGGCGGTCAGGACGGTGTCGACAAGCCCGTACGGCGGTGCCGCGACGACGAGGTCGTCCACGGCGCCGTCCGGGCCGTGTTCGACGACGTCCAGGCTGACGATGTCGACGCCTGCCTGGCCAAGGGCGGTCGCGACCGCGCCCAGGGCGCCGGGGCGGTCCGGCAGGAGAAGGCGCAGCAGATACGACATGTAGTCAAGGATGCGGATTGAAGATAATGCTAACGTGACGAAAGAATTACGTGCAGGTATCGACGCTGGTCACCGTCCTGGGTTGTCCTATGCCGGATGGCTACTCATTCCAGTGTCATGTGCGTAGTGTCATCGCGTCGCTCGACGCCGGGGGTTATCATGATCATGTGAGGCGGGTGTGGGCGGCTCGCAACCGGGCGAGTGTCCGGTCCGGGCCGAGCACGGCGACCGATTCGAACAGCGGCAGACCCACCGACCTGCCCGTCACCGCCACCCGCACCGGAGCCTGCGCCTTGCCGAGCTTCAGGCCGTGGGCGACCGCCACGTCTTCCAGCCGGGCTTTCAGCGTCGCGGCATCCCATTCGGGCCCGCCCGCGAGCGGTGAGTAGGCGTCGATGGTTGCCGTGAGCAGAGCGGCCGCACCATCCTTCATGGCCTTGGCCCACGCCGCCTCGTCGATGGCCGGCTCGTCGAGGAAGAGGAAGTCCACCAGCTCCAGGATTTCCGACAGCAGCACGAGACGGGTCTGCGCGAGCGGCGCGACCGCGGCGAAGACCGCCGGGTCGTAGGCGTCGGCATCCCAGGGAGCGGACGGGCCGGTGAGCCACGGTGCGCACGCGGCGATGAACTCCTCGTGGCTCAGCGCCCGGATGTACTCCCCGTTGAACGCCCGCAGCTTGGTCACGTCGAAGTAGGCTGGTGCGGAGTTGACCTCCGTCAACCGGAACTCGGTCTCGATGACCTCCCACGGGACGATCTCCCGGTCACCCGACGGGGCCCAGCCGAGCAGCATCAGGTAGTTGCGCATGGCCGCGGCCAGGTAGCCCTCGGCGCGGAAGTCCTCCAGCGCCACCCGGTCCCGCCGCTTGGACAGCTTCTGCCGCTTGGCGTTGACCAGGATCGGGGTGTGTGCCCACACCGGCGGCGGCGCTCCCATGGCCTCCCACAGCAACTGCTGTTTGGGGGCGTTCGACAGGTGTTCCTCCGCGCGGATCACATGGGTGATACCCATGGTCATGTCGTCCACGACGTTCGCCAGCAGAAAGGTCGCCGAAAGGTCACTCCGGGCGATGATGAAGTCCTCCAGCAGGGCGTTCTCGAACGCCGGCTTGCCGCGGACGAGATCGACGACGATCGTCGTGCCGTCGTCTGGCGTGCGGAAGCGCACGGCGCGGCCCTGCCCCCCGAGGGTCGCGGGCGAGGCCGGCGTCGCGCTCGTATCCCGCTTTTCGACCAGCCCCCGGTCCCGGCAGAACCCGTCGTAGCCGCGGTGGCTGTCCCCGGTGCGGGCGATGACGTCCTCGCGTGAGCAGTCACAGAAGTAGGCGCGCCCGGCCGACAGCAGTCCCTGGACCGCCGCGGCGTGCGCTTCGGCGTTCGCCGACTGGAGGTAGGGGCCTTCGTACTCGGCCGGGCCCACCCCCAGCCAGGCCATCGCGTCGATGATCCCCTGCGTCCACTCGGGACGGCTGCGGGCCGCGTCGGTGTCCTCGATCCGCAGCACCAGCGAACCGCCCGACTGGCGAGCGACCACCCAGTTCA
Organism: Protofrankia sp. Cj3; assembly: GCF_917627355.1. Classification (NCBI taxonomy): domain Bacteria; kingdom Bacillati; phylum Actinomycetota; class Actinomycetes; order Frankiales; family Frankiaceae; genus Protofrankia; species Protofrankia sp. Cj3. The sequence goes on from NZ_CAKJTR010000022.1 coordinate 36,483, forward strand.
GCAGCAGGGAGCGGGCGTTGCCGACATGGAACAAACCGGTGGGGGACGGCGCGAAACGCAGCCGTGGAACTACGCTGACCACTCCCGCACCGTATCCCCAGCCCGTATCCCCAGCCCACGACGGCGTGCGGGCATTCCTCGGGCGGCCATGCCCGCGCCCGGTTCCCGCCTGCTGGCCCGTACGATGACCACAGCGTCATCCGCCAGTCAGCAGGCACGGACGTCGGCGGATCGGCGCTCAGGGGCTGGCGCCCAGCGGCGGGCAGCCGCGGAAGTCTGGCAGGCGTGAGGTGGCCGTAAGGTCCCGGGAAGTCGGAGGGGTGTGACCGGTATGGCGATTACCAGGGACGAGGTCGCGCATCTTGCCCGCCTGTCGCGGCTGGCCCTGTCCGACGAGGAGCTGGGTACGCTCGCCTCCCAGCTTGACGTGATCATCGGTGCTGTCGCCCGGGTCGCGGAGGTTGCCGCGGGCGATATCCCGCCGACCACCCACGCCGTCCCGCTGACGAACGTGTTCCGAGCGGACATCACCCGCACGTCGCTGTCGCAGGCCGACGCGCTTGCCGGCGCGCCCGCCGCCGAAGACGGCCGGTTCCGGGTACCGCGCATTCTTGACATGGACGAGTGAGGGTTCCTGCCCGTGACCGACGTCAGCCGCTTCTCCGCCGCCCGAACCGCCGCCGCGATCGCCGCCGGCGAACTCAGCGCGCTGGAGGTGACTCAGGCCGCGCTTGACCGGATCGCGAAGGTCGATGATCGGATCAACGCGTTCCTGCACGTCGACGTCGACGGTGCTGTCGCCGCGGCGCGCGGTGTCGACCGCCGCCGGGCCGCGGGGGAGCGTCTCGGGCCGCTTGCGGGCGTCCCGCTGGCCCTCAAGGACGTGTTCGCCGCCCGCGGCATGCCGACGACCTGCGGCAGCCGGATGCTTGAGGGCTGGCGGCCACCGTACGACGCGACTGTGGTGGCGAAGTTGCGGGCTGCCGGCGTTGTGATCATCGGTAAGGCCAACATGGACGAGTTCGCGATGGGGTCGTCCACCGAGAACTCCGCGTACGGGCCGACCCGCAACCCGTGGGACACCGACCGCATCCCCGGTGGCAGTAGCGGTGGCAGCGCGGCCGCTGTGGCCGCTTTCGAGACCCCGGTCTCGATCGGCACCGACACGGGCGGCTCGATCCGCCAGCCCGCGGCCGTGTGCGGGCTGGTCGGGGTCAAGCCGACCTACGGCGGGGTGAGCCGCTACGGTCTCGTCGCCTTCTCCAGCTCGCTGGACCAGGCCGGGCCGCTGGCCCGTACGGTCACCGACGCCGCTCTGCTGCATGCCGCCATCGCGGGCCACGACCCGCTGGACACGACCAGTATCGAGCTGCCGGTACCCGGCGTGGTGGCCGCCGCCGCCAGCCGGGACCTGCGCGGCGTGCGCATCGGCGTGGTCCGTGAGCTGTCCGGGGACGGTTACGACATCGGGGTGCGGGCACGGTTCTCCGACGCCCTCGAGGTGCTGGTCGGGCTGGGCGCCGAGGTCATCGAGGTGAGCTGCCCGCACTTCGTCTACGCGCTGCCCGCCTACTATCTGATCGCGCCGAGTGAGTGCTCGTCCAACCTGGCTCGCTTCGACGCGATGCGGTTCGGCCTGCGCATCGGTGACGACGGTGAGGCCGGGGCCGAGGAGGTCATGACCCGCACCCGCGGTGCCGGGTTCGGAGCCGAGGTCAAGCGCCGGATTATGCTGGGAACCTACGCGCTGTCGTCGGGGTATTACGATGCCTACTACGGTCAGGCGCAGAAGGTCCGGACGCTGATCAGTCAGGACTTCGCGGCAGCCTACGAACGGGTCGACGTGCTGGCCTCGCCCACCACGCCGACGGTCGCGTTCCGCCTGGGGGAGAAGGTCGACGACCCGGTGGCGATGTACCTGTCCGACCTGTGCACGATCCCGTCGAACCTGGCCGGTGGGCCGGCGATGAGCCTGCCGATCGGCCTTGCCGACGGGCTTCCGGTGGGCTTCCAGATCATGGCGCCGACCTTCGCGGACGACCGGCTTTACCAGGTGGGCGGTGCGCTGGAGGCGGCCCTGGACGCCGCCCGCGGCCATCCCCTCCTCGACGACGCCCCGCAGCTGTAGTGCCGGCGGAGCCCATGCGCGGTTTTCCTGCCACCGCAGGCCCCACCAGACCCAGCGGGGCACTGGGTCTGGTGGGGGTCGTGAGTCGTGAGATCTGTGGAACGAGGGGAGACGTCGATGGTTGCGCTACGTAGCCAGCGGGCGGACCGGGTGCCACTCGTGGCGGTGTGGGTGCTGGCCTTGGCGGCACTCGGGGTGGGCATCACGGCGGTTTCGCCGATTCTGATCGTCTGGGGCGTCCTCGGTGTTGCCGGTTCCGCCTTCGCCACCCGGATCCACCTGCGTGACACCGGCCCGCGCCGGTCAGCGGACACGGCGATGCCGAACCCGGCCGAGGACCGGCCCTCGGCTCCGTCGGACCCGTCAGGCGAGGCAGACCCGGTTGAACAGGAGCACCTGCGTTGACATCCCCGACCAATGTGGCGGTTACCACCCCCACCTTCGACGACGCCGTCGCTCGCTACGAGCCGGTGATCGGGCTGGAGACGCACGTCGAGCTCGGTACCGCCTCGAAGATGTTCTGCGGCTGCTCCACGGTGTTCGGCGCGGAGCCCAACACCCAGGTGTGCCCGACCTGTCTCGGGCTGCCGGGGTCGCTGCCGGTGGTCAACGAGGCCGCCGTGCGGTTCGCCGTGATGATCGGCCTGGCGCTGAACTGCTCGATCTCACCGTGGTGCCGGTTCGCGCGCAAGAACTACTTCTACCCGGACATGCCGAAGAACTTCCAGATCAGCCAGTACGACGAGCCGTTGTGCGAGAACGGCTGGCTCGACCTGGAGGTTGCCGGGAAGATCCACCGGATTGGCATCACCCGCGTCCACATGGAGGAGGACACCGGCAAGTCCCTGCACGTGGGCGGAGCCAGCGGGCGTATCCACGGGGCCACGCACTCCCTGGTCGACTACAACCGGGCCGGCATCCCTCTCGTCGAGATCGTCACCGAGCCGGACATCCGCTCACCTGAGGTCGCCCGCGCCTACGTCGACGAACTGCGTGAACTGTGCCGGGCGCTCACCGTCTCCGACGTCCGGATGGAGCAGGGCTCGCTGCGCTGTGACGCCAACGTGTCGTTGCGGCCGCGTAGCGCGCCTGGCGAGCCGGCGGCGCCCTACGGCACCCGCTCGGAGACCAAGAACCTCAACTCGCTGCGGTCGGTGGAGCGGGCGGTGCGCTACGAGATCGTCCGGCAGGCGGGCCGCCTGGACGCGGGTCTGCGCGTCGTCCAGGAGACCAGGCACTTCGACGAGGCCTCCGGCACGACGTCGTCCGGTCGTTCCAAGGAGGAGGCGACCGACTACCGCTACTTCCCCGAGCCCGACCTCACCCCGCTGGCGCTGACCCACGAGTATGTCGACGCGGTCCGGGCGACCATTCCGGAGCTGCCGGCGCAGCGGCGCGCCCGGCTTTCCGTCGACCACGGCTTCTCGCCCGCCGAGATCGTGAACATGCGTAACGCCGGCGTCCTCGACCTGGTCGAACAGACCGTCATGGCTGGCGCGGCGGCGGACGCGGCCCGCAAGTGGTGGCTGAACGAGCTTGCCCGCCGGGCCGCCGACGCCGGTGTGGCGCCGACGGGCCTCGCGATCGGGCCGGCTGAGGTGGCCCGCATCGCGGAGCTGGTCGCGGCGGGTGCTCTCACCGACGCTCTTGCCCGCAAGGTCATCGACGGCGTTCTCGCGGGCGAGGGCTCCCCGGACGAGGTGGTGGCCGGTCGCGGCCTGAAGCTGGTGTCGGACGGCGGCGCGCTCGCCGAGGCGGTGGACGCGGCCATCGCCGCTCAGCCGGCCATCGCGGACAAGGTGCGGGCCGGCAAGGTGAACGCGGTCGGCCCGCTGGTCGGCGCGGTCATGAAGGCCATGAAGGGCCAGGCCGACGCGAACGCCACGCGCAAGCTCCTGCTGGAACGCCTCAACGCATAGTTTCATCTGGATCTTCCGCTGGCGTCCGTGGACGTCCACCGCGTCCGCCAACCAGGGGGCGTGCGTCCGCTGACGTTCGCCGGCTTGGCTGTCACCGTGGCTGTCAGTCCGGCCGCCTGAAGGTTTCTGCTTTCGTGGGCAGTGAACTTCAGCTCCGTCGTCTACGGAACCGGGACCGCTCCAGCTGGTGCCGGTCGCTGAGGTGCTGGCCAA
>NZ_CAKJTR010000022.1:40990-42448 GCF_917627355.1 Protofrankia sp. Cj3
CCGGCTGCCAGGACACTGTCAGGGGAGGCCGGGTGAGATCCCGGCGGTTGGCCTCCGCGGACCACTGGGCTGTCAGCTGATCGGCAAGCCGATCGGCGACCGGAGCCATGTCGATGTCGCCGGCCTGGTTGTCCCCGCGATCGGCGCGGTAGCTCGCCCATGCCAGTGTCAGCGCTGCTACAGCCAGCGCACCAGCCCATTTGTCGCCGCTGGCCAGGGCTACAGCGCCCGCTCCGAGCGTCCCCACGATCAGGATCAGCCAGGACGGGATCCGTCCTTTCCCTGTGGTACTACCCATAGTGGGCAATCATCCACAGACACAGCTGAGGGGTGACCGTGGCCTCGCTCCGGCATCAGCTGTCGGTGCGGTCCGTCTATGACCATGATGACGATCATCGTGGATGTCGGTCACGAGGTGCAGAAGACCGCGTCAACAATTGATCAAGGATGGTGAGTCGGCCACGACCACGCCACCACGTGATCGCCATGGGGGAAGCCGGCTGGATCGTGGCCTTTCACGACGGAACGTGTGTCAAGGTCAGGTTCGCGTATCCGTCACCATCCGCACTCTGCCTGCCTTGGGATCTGCTTGCGCATACCCAGGAGACACGCGGTTACCTGAAGATTCTCTGGAGGTCTGACGGAGGTGGATACAACGCCGACGTCATCGGCGTTCAATCACGTCCACGCACGTGGGCAGGCCGACAGCGAGCGGCACCACCTGCTCATGTCCGAGACGGATACCAAACGGGCCCAGGGCTTGTGGTCGGCGGCGAAGGCGCTCGGGGCGTAGCCGGAATGACCACGAACGGTGCATGCCGCCGGTCGCGGCGGCGGCTCGGCATGTCGCTCGTCGTTGGGACTCCGGCTGCGGCATGGACTGTCGGCCCCGGTTCTTCCCGTGGATGTCGTGGTGCGGGGCGCGGCTCGCGCCGCGTCTTGATCCGTAGCCCTCGGCGGACCGTCCACCCACGTCTACCCCCGTTGCAGTACAACTGCAGTACGGCACCGCTCTCGGTGCCGGTGACGGAAGGTAAGCGGCGTCCCGGCCGAAATCCAGGTGGCTGCATGACATTCCGTCGGCCGGTGGTCTTGGGTACCCCCGCAGGGTGTGGATCCCGTCCTCTCCGGGCCGTCTAATGATCTAGATGTTGTATTGCGTGGTACCGTAGAGGGCGGTCTTCAACACACCTGTCGAGATGGGTAACGGTAGTCCGTCTCGCCGGGAGTTGCAGGAAGATCCTCCCCCGTACCCGGGGGAGAAGGACACCGACGGAGGCCCAGGTGGACTACGAGGTGCCGGTCGCCCTGGTCGGTGTTGAGAGTGTCGATCTTTCTTCTGTTGCGCAGACAGCGCTCGACGAGGCATTGGCTGAGGCTGACGCCGGTCATACCGAGCTGTTCGAGAGCATTGAGGACTTCGACGCCGACTTGCGGGCTGCCGTCGTCGGCGACCTG
>NZ_CAKJTR010000023.1:0-2600 GCF_917627355.1 Protofrankia sp. Cj3
GGCCTGCCGGCCACGACGGCCCGCTGGACAGGGGACGGCTGGGAGCTCACCGGCCACAAGATCTATTCGACTGGTGCGCCGGTGCTGCGCTGGATGCTGGTGTGGGCGGCGACCGGCCCGGCCGCCGGCCCCGTTGGGCGGGTGGCCGAACCGGCGGCGGGCTCGGGGGCCCAGGAGCCGCGGGTCGGCGTTTTTGTCGTACCGGCTGACAGTGCGGGTATAGAGATCATCCGTACCTGGGACCACATCGGGATGCGGGCGACCGAAAGCCATGACGTTGTCTTCGACCGGGTCCGGCTGGACGCCGACGCGGGGGTGGGGCTCCGCCCCCTGTCCCGCCTGCGGGATGCGGCGACAGCGGGGTTCATGATCCTATCTTGGGGCGCTCTCGCCATCTCAACGATCTACCTGGGGGTCGCCGAGGCCGCCCGGGACTGGCTGATCGGTTTTCTGCATGAGCGGGTGCCGTCCAACCTGGGTAAGCCGTTGGCGAGCCTGCCGCGCTTCCAGGCCGCCGTCGGGGAGATCGACGTCATGCTGACGACGGCTCGGGTGTTACTCGAGACGACCGCGCGGGGGGTCGACGCGGGGGACGCCGTAGCCGCCGCCCGTGCCAACGCCGTGAAGTCGACGGTCACCAACGCCGCGATCCGCGCGGTGGGCGCGGCCGTTGCACTGACCGGAAATCCTGGGCTGTCCCGCGCGAACCCGTTGGAGCGTCATTATCGAAATGTTCTGTGCGGTCGTGTACACACTCCGCAGGACGACGCTGTCTACGCCGATGCCGGCCGTGCCCTGCTGCATTGGGAAGAGAAAACGGTGAAGCCATCGAGAGGAGCAGCGGAGAGATGAGCATAAGCACGGAAAACATCGCAGTCCTGGCGGATGCGAGCGTAGGAGGCCCGGAGCCGGGTTCGTGGGACCGGTCGAACATCGTCGCGCCCGCGGTCGGTGGCCCCTGGCCGCGGCCCGAACCGGAGCGGACCGTCGTCGAGGAGCGGCTGTACCGAAAGCAGCGCCTGGCCGGCGCGTACCGTATCTTCGGCCAGCTGGGCCTGGGCGAAGGGCTGCCCGGTCACATCACCGCGCGTGATCCGGAGCTGCCTGACCACTTCTGGGTCAATCGGGCCGGTGTCGACTTCCGCCGGATCACTGTGTCCAACCTGCTGTTGGTCAACGATGCTGGCGAGATCGTCGAGGGCGTCGGGCCGCTGAACACCGCGGCGTTCGCCATCCACTCGCAGATCCACGCGGCCCGGCCGGACGTTGTCGCCGCCGCGCACACGCACTCCCTGTACGGCAAGGCGCTGTCAGCCATCGGTGAGCCGCTGTATCCGATCACCCAGGACGCCTGCGCCTTTTTCGAGGATCATGTGATCTTCGAGGGCTACAACGGCGTTGTGCTCAGCACGGACGAGGGGCGTCGCATCGCCGAAGCCCTCGGCGGGCGCAAGCTCGCGATCCTCGCCAACCACGGCCTGCTCTCCGTCGGGGCCTCCGTGGAGTCAGCCGCCTACTGGTTCATCGCCGCCGAACGCGCTGCCAAGGCCCAGCTCGTCGCCTCAGCCGCCGGCGCGTTGCGGATTCTCGACGACGAGACCGCCCGGCTCACCGCGGGCCAGCTCGCCAGTGAGGTGGGCGCGCGGTGGTCCTTCGAGGCTCTTTACCAGATCATCGTCGAGGAACAGCCCGACCTGTTGGACTGAACGGTCTTCATGTCTTTCCATGCGATCAGGGTGGGTACGTCGCCGTTTATGCCAGGTGGCCGAAAGGCGTCCATATCGCCCGAAAAGCTCCTATACCGACAAACTCGCGCGGTTCACGGTCTGGGCGGCTCGGCTGGTAGGGGTTTCGGCTGGTAGGGGTTTCGGCGCCGCCCGCGCTCCCCAGACCGCGGGCAGGCCGCGGGGTAATGTCGGCGAGCATGAGTACGACCCCGCCGGTTGGCCGCCGCGAGCTGGAACCACTGCCCTATGACGGCGTGGCGTCAGTAACCGTCGGCACGGTTCTGTGGCTGGTCGCCCTGGTCGTGATGCTGCCGTTCTGGAACGACCTGCGAGCGCACGGCCACCTGTGGTGGATCGCGACCGCGGCCATTGGTACCGGGCTCGGGCTGCTGGGCATCGCGGTCACCACGCGCCGCCGTGACCGCCTCCGAAAGCCGGCCAACAAATGATCTTTTGTTGGTTTGGGCGAGCTCTGGGCCCGGCAACAGGGGGTCCAGGGCGTGTTTCGAGGAGCGGGGCCGGGCAGCCGGAACCGGCCGCGTCCGGTGGTCTGGGCCCGCCGGTTCACCAGTCGTCGAGGTCATCCTCGGCCTGCCGCTGATCCTCGCCGGCCGGGTCGCGCAGCGCCTCGGCGATGGCATGGCGGCGGTCCCAGGTGCCCGCATGCCAGGCCAGCGCTCGCGCCAGCGCGTTCGTCCCGGCGTTGTCGTCGACGTGGATCTCGCCGCCGATACCACCGAGCACCCGCCACGCGACGGGCGTGGGCGTCCCATCGGCGTCGGCCACCAGCAGCGGCGCATGTGACAGGTACGGCGTGCCGTCCGGTGCCGTACGCTTCCGCGGCGTTGAGACGACCGCACAGCCGCCGAGCGT
>NZ_CAKJTR010000023.1:3149-16591 GCF_917627355.1 Protofrankia sp. Cj3
TCCACCGCGGCCATGTAGAGCGTCCGCGCGGCCGGCCACGGCACGTCCCGATCGGTGTCGCCGAGCCGGTCGAGCAGATCGAGCAGCGCATCGGAGTCGTCCAGGACATCGGCGAGGGTGAGCCGGCAACCGAGCCGGCGCAGCAGGTCGACGTCCACGCCGGGCAGCGGCGCGGCGGGTGCGAACAACCCGTCGAGCAGCGGGTCCGCGCCGGGCAGCGCCAGTTCGGCCGGCGGCAGGACCGCGGTCGATCCGGCGACGGGAAGAAGCGCGTGCCGGGACAGCCACCAGCGGGTGTACGACGTGTCGACGTCAGCGCCGGCTCCCACCGGCCGGTTGGGCTGGCTGATCCGCTCGGAGTGCATGACCGCCTCCCGCAGGGGCGGCTGGGCAAGCTCGCTGAGCGCCTCGGGCCAGCGGGACGTGTCGACGAGTTCCAGGTCCCGCACGGCGCGGAAGGTCGTGAGTGTTGGTGGCGCGGCCGGCGCGGCATGTCTCGGCTCGTGCGCGGCTCCGGCGGTGAGACGGGTGGTCAGCTCTTCCACCCAGGCATCGCTGTCGTCCAGTTCCAGCAGCGTCGGCTCGTCCGGGTCGAGCCGAATGCCGTCAGCCCGCAGGGTGGCGAAGGTCCGCAGTACGCCGACCGCTTCCAGCACCCGTATCGGCCACGCCCGCGCGAAGTCATCGGCGAGGACGCTGAACGGCGCGTCCGTCGCGAGCACTCGGTCGAGGGGGCCGTCCGCGATCAACAGCTCACCAGCGGGGCTGAAATCCCCGTCGGCGTCAGGGAGGAGCAGATCGGCGAGCCACGGCAGCTCACCGACCGCGCCAGCGGGATCGAGGCCGGCGTCACGCACGAGTGCGAGGACGGCCGTGGCCAGCGCGCGGACAGCGTCGGCAGCCACGTCCGGATCGAGGTCCGCGACAGCGTCGGCGATGGATGGGTCACGCAGCACGCTCACCGGGGTTCCGTCAACCGCGCCGAGGGTGCGCAGGATGCCGCGGGCGGCACCGACGCAGGCGTCCGGATGCACCACCCGCAGCGGCAGACCTGAGTCGATCAATGCCGTGACGTCCAGCTCGGGCGTGGGGAGCAGCACGCCACGCGGGCCGGTGACCATCCGGGCGCCGAGCCGGGCCCCATCCGCATCCGTGCCGGTCTCCGTGCTGGTACTCGTGCCGGTGGGCTGTTCCCCGGTCGGCACGGCCAAGGGGACGGGCAGGGCGCCGAGAGCGTCCCGGTCCGGAGCATGCGCGAGAGCCGCATAGGCACGTGCCCACCACGCCGGTGGCCGGCGCAGCTCAGTGAGGATCTCGACTACCTCAGCGGTACCGAGCCGCTGTACTCCCAGCAGCGCCAGCGGCGACCGCCAGCGGCGGGCCGCGTAGTCTGCTGGTAGCAGACCGTCCACGCTGCCGCCCCCATCGGGCGCGTCGGGGGGTGCGTCGGGGAGCGTGTCGCCAGGGCCGGTGACCGGCCCGCAGGCAAGCAGCGCGGTGACCGCGTCGGTCGCCGGGCCGAGGTCGCACACGACGCAGGCGGATCCACGGCGCCCGCCTGGCAGCATCGGCGCGTCCGGAAGGAGCTGGCTGAGCGTATCCCGCAGCCTGCCGTCGACCTCCCCCACAGGCAGCCCGGTCGGGACGAGCTCGAGCGCCGCCAGCGGGGAATGCGCGGGCGGATGGCCGCTACCCGCGAGTGCCGCGAACACCCCGCGGACGTCGGCCTCCGGCGTGGTCCGTGCCGGGTTCCCGGTGCCGGGCTCGGCGGCGATCAGGGCTAGCAGGTCGGGCGCGGCCGGGGCCACCGGGGTGGGGCCGTCATGGCGTGCTGGCGGGGTGTCAGACGCTGGCGGGGTGGCCGCGGCCAGGCCGTCAGCTGTGGCCGGGTCGTCAGCTGTGGCCGGGTCGTCAGCTGCGGCCGGGCCGGCGCTGCCAAGGTCGACAGCCAGGTCGACGACTGTCTCGGCAAGCCGGTCCACCAGCCAGTCCCGCAGCGGACCGGCGACCGTGTGCCGGCGGGACGGTTCGAGGGGCAGGTCCACACTGACCAGCACCGGCAGGGACAGCGGTTCATCGGTCGGCTGCGGCGCGCGGACCAGCCTGGGCACGTCATCGGGCCAGCCGCCCTCGCGAACCATCGCCCGTGCCGCGTATCCGGTGCGGGAACGTTCCTCCACCGGCCGGTCGGCCAGCAGGCCTGCGGGGATCACGCCGCGTCGGACCCGGCCGACCCACCGCTCGCCGTTCAGCAGCGCGTGCTCCACGCCTGGCGCCGGGTACGCCCAGCCACAGGTCAGGGTTGCGGGCGTGCCGTCGATCACGATGGTGACCTCGGACAACCCGGGCATCAGCAGGGGAAGCGTGGGGTCCAGGCCCGTGAGCAACGAGCGGGCCAGCGCTTCCGCGGCGCTGTCACGCAGGGGCAGCCGGACGACCGTGTCGTAACCATCCGGCGGTGGCGGCGCGTCCAGCATGGGGAAAGGAAGGCGCAGCACGGGGACCGCGCCGTCGCGGCGGCCCAGCTCAGCGTCAAGAGCCGGTTCGCCGAGCGCGTTGATCGCGTCGATCGTCGACTGCTTCGACCAGCCGATGCCACCGCCCAGGTGGTTGCGGTCCCCCCAGGAACCCACCGGCTGCCGGGACACGATCGACGGGGTGTCGCTGACGGCCAGAACCGCGGCGAAACCGACCCCGAAACGGCCGAGAGCCGTTGTGTCGCGCTTGGCTGAGGCGCGCAGGGTCGACAGTGACTCGACTCCGGCCGCGGACAGCCCCGTCCCGGTATTGGCGATCTCCAGTATCCCGTTGTGATGTTCTGCCGCGCTGTCGCTGTCGCTGGTCAGCGTCATCAGAACGCGGCAGGGGACAGCCGCGGTATGGGCCGCGTCCACCGCGTTCTGGAGCAGCTCGACGACGAGCCGGTCGCGGTAGGCGCCACGAGCGGCGTCCTCCTCCGCGTTCGCGTCCTCACGGAACCGGGCCGGGGATGCCGCCCAGGCGTCGAGCACCCGGCGTTGGATCGCCGCCGTCCCGAACGGGTCGCCGGGCTGGCCGCCGGGCTGGCCGGAGGTGCCGCGATCATCCTGGTTCGCGCGCCGCCGGTGGTCAAGAGGGCCGGCTTGGGTGTTGCCGCTGTCGGCGTCCACAATCACGTTCCCGTATGGCTGCGCGTCCATCGCTCCATCCTCCTCTTCGGTGGCGGTTGGCTGGGATACCAGGTGCCGCCAGCCGGCCCGGCGGCGGCCGATAATCGGGAACGTGGCGTCCGCGGCTCGTCGTGATGATCCGAAACTGGTGCCGGCGGTTGCCGGCCAGTGGGAGCGGATCGCCCAGCGAGTGGACGCGCTGGCCGATGAGGAGCTGGCACGGCCGGGCAGACTGCCCGGCTGGAGCATCGCGGACCATGTCGTTCATGTCCTCGGGGCGGCGGACGCGCTTGCCGCGGCGATTGCGGGCACCTCCCCCCCAGACACGGACCGGTTGCCAGCTGCCGACCTGTTGCGGTTGCGGCCGCGGCTGCGCGGCTGCGTCGCCGCGGCCGTGGCCGAGCTCGACGGTGCCGACCTGGCGCGTCCGGTCATGACCGCGGCGGGCGGGACGCGGCTGGGGGACTTTCTGGTCACCCTGGTGCTGGACGGTGTCGTCCACGGTCTTGATCTGGGGGTCGATCCGGCCCGGGACGCGCTGCGCATCGCCGTGCGGACGATCATCGGGTTGCTCGCCGCGCGCGCTCCAGGACGCTGCGTGGAGGTACGGGTGCCGCCGTTCGCGGCGATACAGGTAATCGAGGGCCCACGACACACCCGGGGCACTCCGCCGAACGTGGTCGAAACCGATCCGGTCACCTTCGTCGACGTCGTCGTGGGCCGCCTGAGCTGGGCGGATGCAGTGGCGGACGGCCGTGTGCGGGCCAGCGGCTCCCGCGCGGATCTGCGTCCGTTCCTCCCGTTGCCGTTCCTCCCGCTGCTGCCCGGCTCGGTACGGCAGATCGGCTGACCGGCTGACCGGCCGTTTCCGTCGTGGGCGCGCCCCAGGCGCCTGATGGGGCTACCCGGAGCGGATCCGTTCGTGGCGTCCCGCATGAGTCGGAGATCGACGGGTGCCGGGCGGGCTGACGCTGCTAGCGTGGACCGCGGACCAGACAAACGACGTCCCGAGGAGCCGTGTTGCCCGACGTCGGCGACTGTTCGATGTCCATCTCCGCCCGGCCTGCGATCTCCCCCGATGCAGCGGATGCCCCCCGCGGCGACAGACAGTTCGCCGATCTTCGACATCCTGGTGGCGAGGACCTGGTTCGTGAGTACGCCGACGATCCGGGCCCGCGGGACGCCTGTGGGGTGTTCGGCGTGTGGGCGCCGGACGAAGACGTCGCGAACCTCACCTATTACGGGCTGTATGCGTTGCAGCATCGGGGGCAGGAAGCGGCGGGTATGGCCGTCGCTGACGGCCGGAGAGTCCTCGTTTTCAAGGAGCTGGGCCTGGTCGCCCAGGTTTTCGATGAGATGACGTTGGCCAGCCTGTCGGGCCATCTCGCCGTGGGGCACACCCGTTACTCGACGACCGGGTCGTCCACCTGGGAGAACGCCCAGCCGTCCTACCGATCGTCACGGACCGGGGGGGAGGTGGCGCTGGGCCACAACGGTAACCTCACCAACACCGTCAAGCTGGCCGCGGACCTTGTCGACCCGGTCAAGGGCAGGATCCGGGCGACGACGGACTCCGATCTGATCACCGCGATGCTGGCCGCGCATCCCGGCCCGACGCTGGAAGAGGCGGCCATGGACGTGCTGCCCCGGCTGGCCGGAGCGTTCTCGCTGGTGTTCTGTGACACGTCGACCCTGTACGCGGCCCGGGACACCCATGGTGTGCATCCGCTGGTCCTGGGCCGGTTCGGCGGGGACGGAGCGGACACCGGCTGGGTCGTGGCGAGCGAGACGGCCGCCCTCGACATCGTCGGTGCCGGTTTCGTCCGTGAGGTCGAGCCGGGTGAGTTGATCGTTATCGACGCGAGCGGGCCGCGCTCCCGCAGGTATGCACCGGCGACACCGCACGGCTGCCTGTTCGAGTACGTCTACCTCGCGCGTCCGGACACCACGATCGCGGGCCGTTCGGTGCACGCGACCCGGGTCGAGGTCGGCCGGACACTCGCTCGCGAGGCGCCGGCCGAGGCCGATCTCGTGATCGGGGTGCCGCAGTCGGGCGTGCCCGCGGCGGTCGGCTTTGCCGAGGCCAGCCACATTCCGTACGGCGATGGGCTGGTGAAGAACTCCTACGTGGGACGGACGTTCATCCAGCCGTCGCAGACGATCCGTCAGCGCGGGATCCGGCTGAAACTCAATCCGCTGCGGGACGTCATCGACGGCCGTCGGCTTGTCGTCGTCGACGACTCGATCGTGCGTGGTAACACCCAGCGAGCCCTGGTGCGGATGCTGCGCGAGGCCGGCGCCATCGAGGTACATGTGCGGATCTCCTCGCCGCCGGTGCGCTGGCCGTGTTTCTACGGCATCGATTTCGCCACCCGTTCCGAGCTGATCGCGAACAGTGCCGGCATCGATGAGATCCGGGAGTCGCTGGGGGCTGATTCCCTGGCCTATGTGTCCCTTGACGGCCTGGTCGCGGCGTCCCGCCAGCCGGCACAGCGGCTGTGCCGCGCCTGTTTCGACGGGGTCTACCCGGTTGCGCTGCCGCACGCCGACCATCTCGGCAAGTATCTGCTGGAGGGGGCCGACGACGTGCCGCCGGTCGCCGGGCCGCCCGCCGGCTCCCGCGCGGACCATGCATGCGATCCTCCACTGGACAGCGGCGTGCTGATGGACGCCCTGCGGGCGGGGACGCCCGTCGACAGCGCCGGCCCGGCGACGCGGCAACGGTGAGCGCGCCGCCGCCCGGTTCGGGCAGCTCGGTCGGTCGGGCCGGCCCGAGTGCCCCGGACGTGCCACCTGGCCGGCCTGCGACGAACGTGTCCTATCTGGACGCGGGCGTGGACATCGACGCCGGGGACCGGGCGGTCGCCCTCATGCGCGGGCACGTCGCACGGGCCACCCGCCCGGAGGTGGTCGGATCGCTCGGGGGCTTCGCCGGGCTGTTCGCGCTCGACGTCACCCGTTACCGGCGTCCCCTGCTCGCTTCGTCGACCGACGGCGTCGGTACGAAGATTGCTGTTGCGCGGGCCGTCGGCCGGCATGACACCGTCGGTGTCGACCTGGTCGCGATGGTCGTGGACGACCTGGTGGTCTGTGGCGCTGAACCGCTGTTCCTGCTCGACTACATCGCCTGCGGTGCCGTCGTCCCGGAGCGGATCGCCGCGATCGTCGCCGGGATCGCGCTCGGCTGCCAGCAGGCTGGCGCCGCACTCGTCGGCGGGGAGACCGCTGAGCATCCCGGCCTGATGGGCGCGGACGATTACGATCTCGCTGCCACCGGTGTCGGCGTGGTGGAGGCGGATGCGCTGCTCGGCCCGCAGCGGGTGCGCTCCGGGGACGCGGTGGTGGCGATGGCCTCGTCAGGTCTGCATTCCAATGGCTACTCCCTGGTCCGTCATGTGCTGCTCGGCCCGGTCGATCCCGATGGCGCGGGCGGGGTGTCGGCCGAGGGCCGGGCCGTTCTGGAGCGCTATGAGGACAGCCTGGGTGTCACTCTTGGCGAGGCTCTGCTCACCCCTACGCGGATCTACGCCCGTGACTGCCTGGCGCTGGCCGCGGCGCTGGACGTCCATGCCTTCGCGCACGTCACCGGTGGTGGGCTCGCGGCCAATCTGGCCCGGGTGATTCCCGCCGAGATGACCGCCCGCCTGGATCGTTCCACCTGGGCACCGCCGCCCCTGTTCGTTCTGGTCGCCGAGCGTGGCGGTATTGCGGCGGCCGAGATGGAACGGACGTTCAACCTCGGTGTGGGGATGGTCGCGGTCCTGGCCGATAGTGACGCCTCGGCCGCTCTCGATCTGCTCGCCGCGCGCGGGATACCCGCATGGATCATCGGCGAGGTCGTTCGTGGCGATGCCGACGGCGCTGTGAACGATCTGACCGAGGGCACCGGCAGCGGCACCGGCACTGGCGGCGGTCCTGGCGGTCAGGCGAAGCTGTTCGGAGAGCATCCTCGCTGACCCCGGGGCGTACCTGATGGATGGTGGCCGATGCGGGCGATGATCTAAAATCGGACACGCCCTATGGGCGCCGGCGGTGCAGCGGCAGGATCCGAGCGTTCGTGCCCACGGCCAGCCGCGGGGTGGAAGCGGCCTCCCGCAGCCGGCTGGTCAGCTCGGCCAGCGGCATGGCCGCGCCGATGTGCAGCCCCTGGGCGAAGTCGCAGTGCAACGCCGTCAGCGCTTCCATCAGCTCGGCGGTCTCCACCCCTTCCGCGACCACCCGCAGGTTGTGGGTGTGCGCCAAGTGGATGGTGGCTGCGACGATCGCCGCGTCGCCTTGCTCGACCAGTAGTTTTCGGACGAAGGTCTGGTCGATCTTGACCTCGTCGAGCACCCGTTCCTGCAACAGGGTCAGGGAGGAGAAGCCGGTACCGAAGTCGTCAACAGCGATCCGGACGCCGATCTCCCGGAGGCCGCCAAGAAGCCGATGGGCTGTCGTCTTGTCCGCCATCATCGCGGTTTCGGTGATTTCCAGTGTGAGCGAAGAGGCCGGCACACTGTACTTCACCAGCAGTTTTGCCACTTCGCCGGGAAGGTCGGTGTTCAGGAGATTGCGGGCGGAGAGGTTGACCGACACCGTGATGTCGAAGCCGCTGGCGCGCCAGCCGGCGCAGGCGATCAGAGCCTGCTCCAGGATCACCCTGGTGAAGTCCTGTACCAGCCCGGATTGTTCGACCGCGGGAACGAACCTCTCGGGGGAGAGCATCCCCCGAGAGGGGTGGTCCCAACGGACGAGTGCCTCGACACCACTGATCTGACCGGTTTGCAGCTTGACCTGGGGCTGGTAGTTGAGCACGAGCTCGTTTTCGCTGATCGCGGATTTCAGCTCCGCCACGAGCGCGAGGCGTTCGAGTGAGGCATCGTGGCTGTCGGCTGTGAATCTCCGCCATCGAGGGTGGGAGCATTTCGCCTGGTACATGGCTATGTCGGCGTGTTGTAACAGTTCTTCGCTGGTCGTGCCGTCGTCCGGGCAGCAGGCGACGCCGAGCGACGCCTCCACGGCCAGCGGTATGCCGTCCAAGACGACGTCGCGGCACAGCACATCGGCGAGTTCCGCCGCGACCGTCTCGACCTGTGCCGGACTTTCGACGCGGGTGATGAGAACCGCGAACTCGTCCCCACCGAGCCGTGCGACCACATCGCTGTCCCGGCTGCTCCGGCGCAGCCGTTCGGCGATGGCTTGCAGGACGCGGTCGCCGGCGCTGTGCCCAAGGGTGTCATTTATGATCTTGAAGCGATCGAGGTCGATCATAATAAGGCCGACGCAGCCGCCGGTCACGGATTGTCGTTCGAGTTCAGCGGTGGTTCTTGCCATCAACAGGCGCCGGTTGCCGAGTCCGGTCAGCCAGTCGTGGTTGGCGTCGTGCGCCTGTTCCTGTGCCTGTCGGCGCGCGTGGGCATTGAGCCGGGTGTGGGCGAGAGCGTGGGAGACGGTGTGGGTGAACGCGACAAGTATTTGATCTTCGCGTTCGTGCCAGGCCACCGGTTGGCGGAAGGACAACGTGAGAACACCGATCCACAGCTTGCCCGCCATCAGCGGGGCGGCAATCTCCTGGACCTGGCGTACCGCTCGAGGGCGGCGCCGGAGCGGCGCTGGCGCATGGCTCGCGACCGGTGCGCTTTCCGGAGCCGGAGGCAGGTCGGCCACCTCGCTGGGGGCGTCCAGGTGCGCCGATGGGGTGGGCCAGAGCAGCAGCGCGGTGTCGTCTGCCTGGAACAGCGTCGCGGCCCGGTGCCGGGCGATTCCGACGATGGCCGATTCGTCCCCGTCCGCGAGTTCCCGGGACACGAAATTGATCTCTTTCCAGCGATTGCTCTCCGCCAGTGACCGCAGTCTGAACTGATAGGCGATGGTGAGACCGGCCGCCGCGAGCGGGACCGCGAACAACGTGATCGCTTTCCAATACGTGGTCGTGACCACCAGTAGGCCGAAAGTGGCGGTCATGCCTGCCGCGCCGAGCCACGGGACGCAGCGGAGGTACTCGGTGGGTGCTCGAGCCGACCAACGGGCGGTGGCGGCGGTCTGGATCAACATCGAGACCGTGTAGAGCGCGGTGGCGACAGCCGCCGCCGCGAAGGCCTGTGGGGCAGGGAACGCCACCAGCGGGCTGCGGCTGCCCATGAACACGGCCGCCGTCAGGATGGCGAGGATGGTGCCCGCGGTCACGATGGCGCTGTGTAACAACGTTTGGCGAGGTCCGCGCCGGACGACGAAACGCGGTGCCAGCATCCCTGTGACGGCGAGCACGACAACCCACGCGCCCGGTATCAGGGTGAACGCGTCCCAGCGGGGCCTGTCGTCCCACGCGGCCAGGATTCCCCCACCTGCCGCGACCAGCAGGGATGTGAGCGAGAACGCGCCGCGTAGCGTCGTGAGTGTGCGAGAAGGGACGAGCGCGGCGCTACCTTGGGTAGCATCAGAAGGGGAGGCCGTCGGCCGCTGCCCGGTTGGCGGCTTGGTGGACATGTAGCCGGCCCCCGTCTCGACCTTGTGGGCAACGCGCTGATGCCCACAAGCAGCCTTCTTGTAGGCTCATACGTTCAGTCCAAGATCCACTTGGTCGGAACGGTCGGTGCGACCCGCCAGCCGGAGTTCCGCAAAGCTTCTGGACGCCTGAAAAGAACCATGATCGTGCGTCCTTCGGTTTGCTGGATGATCTTCATCCGTCGGCGGGGATCCGACTCCGTCAGTTTGCCACGTGTGCCGGTCGAGTCCGTACGGACCGGAATGGTTGACGGAAGTACCGTTCATCAGGGCACGGGCCACGCCGGGGCCATCGCCGAATGCGGCGCACGGGTCACCGGCTTCTGGCGGCTGTCCGCCGAGGCCGGCCGCGCCCGGACACCATGGTCTGATGGCATGCGCCAAAGAGCATGCATGGATGCGGCGCCGGATCCCGTGAACGCGGGCACGCAAGGGCCACGCGGCCGTTTTTCGACCTGGTAGGCCATGACCGCATGGGCTCCTTGTGGCCGCCGGCGACGCGATAATGATCACCATCGCGTCGCCCTTGGTCACATGGGAGCCCGGAATCCGGAGACCCGCAACCATGCTGGTGTTACTTACCGCCGACCGGTGTCCTCGTCCTCGTCGGCGTAGTCGTACTCGTAGGAATCATCCGAGTACGGATCGTCCGCGATGTCTTCTCGCGCGCTACCGGCACCTAGATCGGCTTTCAGGCGATCCAGATCCATGTTGGGCGAGTTGTACTTGAGTTCGCGGGCGACTTTCGTCTGCTTGGCCTTTGCTCGGCCGCGCCCCATGGCTCGACCCCCTCGAACATGACGACGGGGACCCGCCCCGGTGCTCTCATTATCTCGTGCCTCCCGAGACTACAGGGATCGCGGGCTCCTGGGCACGCCAACCCGACAGTTCTCAGGCCGCGAGGCGATCGCGATGAGCGGCATGTGATGTGTGCCACAGGTCGAAATCTGAAATTGCTTGCCTGGAGTCATGGTACGAGGATCGTGCGTAGTTGTCCGATCTCGGCCATCCGGCGTTCGGCGAGCTGGGTGGCGGCGACGGTGGAGGTGACCGCGGTCTGCTCGGCGTGGGCGAGAACGTCCAGCGTCGAGGCGAAGATACGGCTGACCCTGGCCTGTGCCCGTTCGTGCGAGTAACCCTCGAACTCGTCCGCGGCCTGGATGAGGCCGCCCGCGTTGACCACGAAGTCGGGCGCGTAGAGCACACCCGCGGCGGCCAGTAGCTGATCCACTCCGGCGTCGGCGAGCTGGTTGTTAGCTCCGCCACACACGACGCGCGCACGCAGGGCGCCCACCACCTCCGCGGTGAGCGCCCCGCCCAGCGCGCAGGGCGAGTACACGTCGACGTCGGCGCTGACCAGCGCATCGGGATCGGCCCGGAGCTCGACCTCGGGATGCTCCGCGCGGACGCGATCCAGGGCGGCCTGGCTGACGTCCGCGGCGACCACCGTGGCGCCGTCGGAGAGCAGCCGGCGTACCAGGCGCCGGCCGACCTTCCCGAGCCCGGCGACGGCGACCCGGCGGCCGGCGAGCGACGGCGTGCCCCACACGTGCTCGGCGCACGCACGCATCCCCTCGAACACGCCGTAGGCGGTCAGGATGCCGGAGTCGCCGGAGCCGCCATGCAGCGGCGACCGGCCGGTGACCCAGCGGGACTCACGGGCGATGACATCCATGTCCTCGACGTAGGTGCCGACGTCACAAGCGGTGATATAGCGGCCCCCGAGCGAGCTGACGAAGCGCCCGTACGCGCGCAGCAGCCGCTCCGACTTGTCTCGGTGCGGGTCGCCGATGATCACTGCTTTGCCGCCGCCGAGGTCGAGGCCGGCGCAGGCGGCCTTGTAGGCCATGGCCCTGGACAGGGCGAGGACGTCAAGCAGGGCCGCGTCCTCGTCGGCGTAGGGATGGAACCTGGTCCCGCCGAGAGCCGGGCCGAGGGCCGTGGAATAGATTGCGATGATCGCACGCAGCCCGCTGGCGGGATCCACGCAGAACGTCACCTGTTCATGCTGTGAGCCGGCGGTGAAGACGGACCGCACCGGTGGGGCTCCCTTCGCCGGAGAAGGTTGGCTGGCAAGCGCACATAAGTGGTCGGCGCTGGGAGTCCTTCGGGGGCTGCCGGCGCCGACCACTAAGGGGCGTGGCTCGTGTCCGCAACCTATCCAGCCATGCCCGGACACGAGAGCAAAAGGTCGACGGGCGGTCGGCCGTGCGCCGGCGGCGGGCTCCGCTGCGCCCTGCGGCGCCCCGCTGAGGCCGTGGCGTGCCAGGATCTGTCTGTGGCTCCCGTGGTCAGTCCAGCGGCTTATCTGCGGGTGTACGAACCGCTGGCGGCATTTCCGCCGGCTGAGCGACTCCGTTGGGAGCGCTACGCGGCCAAGGGCCGGCTCCCCAGCCGCCGTGCCGGTGCTCGCCAGGAGCGGGTTATCGCCTTGGTCGCTACCATCCGGCCGTCGTTGGACGTCGCGGACGAGTCCGCCTTCATCCAGATGGCCGACGGCCTGATGTTCGTCTGTCCCTGGTACACCCAGCTGCGGGTGTGGCAGGCGGCGATGGAGTTCCGCGGTGGCTTGCCGGATCGGGTGGCGGAGGCCTTCATCCCGCGGCGGCTCGCGGACCCCGCCGAGATCGAGCTTGATCGTTGGCGTACCCGCCGCCCGGATCTCAAGGTCTACGTCCAGACGTGCACCTGGATGGTGCCACCACCATGGTTCGTCCTGTTCGCTCCGGCGGAGCGCATGTTGGTCACCGGTGACAGCGCCAACCGGTCGCTGTCGTACCGGACGTCGATGAGCCTTGCCCGGCGGCGGGTCGGACTGGCGCTGGAGGCGTTGGAGGTGCTGCGCAGGGTCGCTCCGGACTCGCCGGGCGTCGATGGCCTGGCTGAGATCAGAGGGTGGCTGGCGGACTTTCATCCGCACAGCTGGATCGAGCTCGACTACGGCGGGCTCGTGGATCTGCTCGACGACGACGCCCTGCGTAACGACACGTCGGTCGAAGACCTCGACGAGGCCCTCGACGCGTTACGCCGAGGGCGAACAGATGTGGCGGTTGCGGCCTATGAGCGAGTCTTGAACCGGTGGAGACCGGTTCAAGCAAGGGAGTCTGCAAGCTGACGGCTTGCAATCGATAACTGAGCGTGGCTGCTCGCTTCGGACGTCGTGTGACTAGTCAGCAGATGGTCCTGACGTGCCATGTCCGAAATGCCCCCGAAGGATGCACGATCTGTATGGGACGGAGCAACGCTCTGTGACGGGAGGCCAACACAATGACGACGAGAACACCGGACGCTGAGCCGCTGCTGACGCCCGCCGAAGTGGCAACCATGTTTCGAGTTGACCCGAAGACCGTGACCCGGTGGGCCAAAGCGGGCAAGCTCACTTCGATACGCACCCTTGGCGGTCACCGCCGCTACCGGGAGGCGGAGGTCCGCGCGCTCCTCAAGGGAATCCCATCCGTGGGAAGCGAGGTATAGCTCCACGCCGGTGCGATCGGATGCATCGGGTCCTCCTTTTTTGTCGCCATGGTCCATAAGTTCCAGTTACGGAGGGTTGCCAGTTGCTTGGGAGCCTCCGTTGCTTGAGGTGCGATCAGGCTAGATCCAAGGGGGATGTCGGTACGGCGGTTGTCCCAAGCGTGGGCGGCAGTTGTTTCTCTGATGTGTCAAGGCCGCTGACGGTGGGACGCTTCGGTACGTCCGGGCGTCTTTAGGATCTTCGGCTGGAAGGCGAGGCGGTCTGCCAGTCGAAGATCTACACCATCGCGGGCCCGCGGGGCGTGTTCTCGTTTTGGAGATCAGGACTCCTTAGAG
>NZ_CAKJTR010000023.1:16756-17283 GCF_917627355.1 Protofrankia sp. Cj3
CGTGTGTGAGATCGTCATTCCGGCTCGCCGCGCCCAGGCGCCCCCTGGCTGCGTTGTCGGCCACACCGATACAACTCATCCGGTATCGCTTCGGCCTTCCGCCTTGCCAGGGAGCGCCTGGACGCGGCTCACTGATCGAAAGCCCGATCTCACACACGCTCTTACGAGGCTCCGGCAATAGGGGTGTGGATCAAAGAGCGGGGCTGGGGTGCGTGCATCGCGCGGCGACGGATGGGCTGCGGCGAGATGCACGCCGCAGCCCATCCGTCGCCGCGTCCCGGGTGCCCGCCGCTCCGGGTGCCCGTGCTCCAGACGCGGCGCTGGGGCCGCACAACCGCGTTGTTGGCGTTACGCGGGGCCGCGGGGGAGATTTTTATGCCGAAGGCCGCGGCATGTCAGCACGAAACGTACATGCGTTGAGCCTGTTTTGAATCTTCTGTCCAGGCGATCCACGCCCAGCCGGTCGCTGGCTTCGCTGCCGGCCGAACCGATGGGGCGCATCCGCTGCCGGTTCGGCCTTCGGCCTT
>NZ_CAKJTR010000023.1:17868-21587 GCF_917627355.1 Protofrankia sp. Cj3
ACATGGGGTTTGAGCGGTCGAGCAGCTGAGAATGGTACCGCGCGCTTCGCGATCCCGCGGGCACCGGCCATCGCTTTGCGGCTTCCCGCGACACCACCCGGTCACGCTTCGCCGCGGGATCCTGCTTGTTGTCATCGGCCGGTTCCCAAGGGCAGTGCCGCATTCCTGCGCCGGCTTGTCGGGCCCGGCTCGGATGAGCCGCCCCCTGACCGAGTTTTCTGGCGCTAGCACGGTTGTGATCATTTTGTTTTTGGCGGACGAGCTTGAGATCCGCGACGGGCCTGTGGTAGCAATAACGCTCATTCCGCCATGCGATTATATTCACAGTTTTCAGGAGTCTGGTTTTTTTGTTGAACGTATATCTTTCGTCTTTGGTATCAAAACCGGACAATACGGCGTCGGCGACTCGAATCGATGCGCGACTGGTCGTGTGCGCACGCGGGTCGTGGCGGCTTTCCGGTGCGCTCCCGCGGCCTGTCAGGTCACGGCTTTTGGTGGGAAAAATATGATCTTACTAGGGCGTCGGAACGCGATGTCCCTGCTGGTTGCCGGGATGCTCGCTCTCGCCGGGGCTGCTTGCGGCACAGGGGCGGTGGCGAATAGTGAGACTACGGACGCGACACATGAGGCCGGCGGTAAGATCAGGACCGGTGTCGGCGTTTCGGATGATGTGATCACGCTCGGTGTGCTCACTGACCTGTCGGGAGTATTCAAAGGGCTTGCGAAGGATCTGACCGATGCGCAGCGACTTTACTGGGACCGGCGGAACTCCACCGGCGGTGTGTGCGACCGATACAGCGTCGTGCTCGACATCCGAGACCATGGATACGATACCGGCCGTGCGGTGGAGCTCTATGGCCAGCTGAAAGGAAAGGTTCTTGCGATTGAGCAGCTGCTTGGTTCGCCTATGGCGGTAAAGATCGGGCCTCTGATCGAGTCCGACAAGATTATAACAATGGCGGAGACATGGGCGCCGGCTCTCACGGACAACAGGTATTATTCGCTTATCGGCGCAACTTATGACATACAAATAATTAATGGGATCGACTATCTGCTCGGGCAGCAGAAGATCAAAGCTGGCGGCACGATCGGTCACATTTATCACGACAACGAGCTGGGCAGGAGCGCGCTGCTGGGTTCGGCCTATATGGCCAGACAGCATCAGCTCAGCCTGGTCGAGGAGAAGATCGATCCGAACAGGGCCGACATGACCGCGGCGGTGACCGCGCTCGCGGCCAGGAAGGTCAGCGCGATCCTGTTCACCGGCACACCGGCACAGACCGCGTCGGTAGCGAGTGCCGCGAGCCTCCTGGGACTGGACGTCCCGATTCTCGCCAGCAATGTGGGTTTTGTCCCCAGTCTGCTGACGGGGCCTGCCGGCTCCGCGTTGCGGAAGAACCTCTATCTGGCGATGCCGTCCGTCGGTTTTTCGGAGTCGAACGCGAGGGAGCTGCGGGAGGCTTTCGTCGCCACCCACGATCAGCAGTCGCCCACCATCGGCGCGGTGGACGGCTGGTCCGAGGCCATGGTGATGGATCAGCTTCTGGAGAAGGCTTGTAGCAACGGCGACCTGACCCGGGAGGGCCTGCTCGCCGCGAAGAGCAGCATGACCCGAGTCGAGACTGGTGGCCTTGTCCCACCGTTGGACTATTCGCAGCTCGGCGTCTCGCCGACGAAGGCGAGTTACGTTGGACGGGCCTCGGATGTGCCCGGGGGCATCACGATAGTGAGCGGTCCGACAGAAAGTGCTGATGCCGTGCGTTACAGCCGGCCGAAGTAGCCTCCGGGCGGCATCCGAAGGTTTCGCTGGACGTTCGGATGCCGCCCGGAGATACGGATTTCTGCCGGTCGTCGCCGACTATCAGTGATAGTCGGCGCAACTTCATCGATGGAATTCTTTCCAAACGGATTGGCATAAACACCGGCAAAGTTATGCTGATTCCGCTGATGGCTGGCAGCGGGCGCTGGATGATGTTTATCCAGCTGATCGATGACGGTCGGTTGGTTGACGTTCCGACCGGCGGATGATCCGGCCGGCAGGCCGGTCGCCATAAGCGCGCAAGGCGCGCCATGCGCGGGCCGGCCACCGGCCGCTTGTATTAAGTCTTGTATTAAGCGTGGTCGCGGATCTCGGTTCGGCCCGCCGCGCGGGCGCAGTGCGCACAGCAGTAGAACTGTCCGTCTGTCTGGGCGCCATGCCCGGAGATTTTTACCCCGCAGTGATCGCAGATCGGCGCCATCGCGTGGATCGCGCATTCGAAGCTGTCGAACGTGTGCACCGCGCCCTGGACGTGTACCTCGAAGCTCATCTCGTAGTCATTGCCGCAAACCTCGCAATTGCTCATGCTGGCCTCCAGATGTCGTGCTCTCGCCGTTTCCATCCCCGCTGTTGGGCGGGTTCATAGGGAGCGTGCTGTACCGGCGGCCAGATCGCAGAACGTGTCCTCGGCGAGGCTGCTTGCACGCAAAAAGGGGAAATCCTCGGCAGGTGTTCAACGTCGGTACAGCGGCCCGGCGGCCCGGGGGTGCCTGCCGGGCGTGCGGGCCATGCCGATGGATGAGCGCCAGCGGCCCGGCGGGCCGGGGGCGCCTGGCTACTGCGGCCGGCCGTCCGCGACCACTGAGGACGAGATCGTTCTTGATCGTTACCGGCTCCGCATCCGGTACGCGTGGTACCGCCGCGTCACGATCGCGATCGCTCTTTCGGGGCTGGCACCAATGCGCGAGCGGCGGCGGGATGCGATCGTCAGTTGGTGCCGCCCACCGTGCTGATCGTTGATGATCATGCGGATTTCCGTGCGGTCGCGCGGGTGCTTGTCACCCGCGGCGGCTTCCAGGTCGTCGGGGAGGCCGCCACCGGCGGTGAGGCGTTGGCGGCGGCGGCGCGGCTGCGTCCACAGGTCGTGTTGCTCGACGTGGGGCTGCCTGACATCGATGGGTTCACGGTCAGCCGTGAGCTTGTCCGGCTCGACCCGACAGTCAAGATCGTGTTGTGCTCGGTGCGCGGGCGGGGGGACTACGGCCCGCAGGTCGACACCTGCGGAGCGGGTGGCTTCCTGACAAAGTCGCGGCTGTCGGCGGAGTCCTTCACCAGCGTCGTCGCCGCATGCTGACAACCGCGACGGTCGGCCGCCCGTCGCGTTGCCGGCGGCCGCTCACCGCTGGGCTCGCAGATAGGTCAGGACGGCCAGGACCCGACGGTGATTGTCGGGTTCGGGCGGCAGGTCCAGGCGGGTGAAGATGCTACGGACGTGTGCCTCGACGGTCTTGTGGGTGATGAGCATCCGCTCGCTGATGGCCCGGTTGGAGCGGCCTTCGGCCATCAATGCCAGGACTTCGTGTTCGCGTTCGCTCAGGGTGGCGAGCGGGTCGGTTCGCCGCCGGTTGCGCAGCATCAGCGCCACGACGTCCGGGTCGAGCGCGCAGCCCCCGGCGGCGACCCGCCGCAGCGCCTCCACGAAACCGGCCGGGCCGGTCACCCGTTCTTTGAGCAGGTAGCCCACGCCGCGGGCGCTACCGCCGAACAGGGCCGGCAGGTGGTGGGACTCCAGATACTGGGAGAGCAGCAGGACACCGATCTGTGGATGGTCCCGGCGCAGCGCGACCGCGGCGTCCAGGCCTTCGGTGCGGTGGTCCGGCGGCATGCGGATGTCGACTACGGCGAGGTCGGGGCGGGCCGTGGCGACCGCGTCTACCAGGCTGGTCGGATCGCCGACCTG
>NZ_CAKJTR010000023.1:22005-36446 GCF_917627355.1 Protofrankia sp. Cj3
ATCGGGCCGGTCATCGCCGGCCGGGCGCGGGAATGACGGCGGTGATCGACGTGCCCTCACCGAGAGCACTCTGTACCGTTAGCTGTCCGTTCAGCGCGGTCACCCGGTCCCGTAGGCCACGCAGGCCGGTTCCGTCGTCGAGGTTGGCTCCGCCGAGCCCGTCGTCGACGATGCCGACCCGTAGCTGGTCATCCCGGTGTTCCATCGTCACGCGGATCCGTCCGGCGCCCGCGTGTTTGAAGGCGTTGGTCAATGCCTCGGCGACGACGAAGTAGCCGGTCGCCTCGACCGCCGCGTCCAGCCGGGGCAGGTCGGTGGGCGCGGCGTCGACGTCGACCGGCGCCGGGGCCCGTGCCGCGAGTTCCGCGACGGCGGGTAACAGTCCGGCGTCGGTGAGGATGGCCGGGTGGATGCCGCGGGCCAGTTCGCGCAGCTCGGCCATGGCGGCGTCGAGCCCGGCGGTGCCACTGGCCAGCAGTCCGGCTGCGGCGTCGTCGATCTTCCCGTCGAGGTGTTGCTGGAGCAGCCGTAACGTCAGGGTGGCCGTGACCAGCCGTTGCTGCGCGCCGTCGTGCAGGTCCCGTTCGAGCCGGCGCCGTTCGGTGTCGGCGGCGGCGACGATGCGCAGCCGGGAGGCCCGTACCTCGGCGAGCTGTGCCCGCACCTCGGCCGCGAGCCGCTGGTTGTCCAGCGCCAGCCCGGCCGCGGCCGTCACCGCCGCCAGGATGTGCGGGTCTTCCCGTAGCGCCGGGTCGTGGAGCAGGGCGGCGACCCGCCGCCCGTCGCGTTCCACGAGCCTGACGTCGCGCGCTTGGCCGGGGCCGGGGAGCGTCACCACCGCGCCGTCCGCGTCGACGAACTCGCTGGTGTCCGCACGCCAGTAGGCGACCTGCAGGGAGGGGTCGCCCAGCGCCCGTGCCAACGCCCCGCGCAGCTCGGCGGCCGGCCGCGGTTCGGTCAGCCCGGCCAGCAGGTCCCCGACCGCGGTCCGGCCGAGGCGCACGCGCAGCACGCCCGCCAGGAAACCCAGCGGCAGCAGGCAGAACGCTGCCATGTACACCCACAGGAACACCTGCCGCACCGGGTGCGGCAGATCAAGGGCTCCGTCAAGGACCGTCACACCGCCGCCTACCAGGCCGGTCACGAACACCGGCGCAAGGACCCGGCGCAGCGGGGGTCCGGCCGTCATCCACCGGCGTACCAGCATGGCCGTCACCGCCAGGGCCACGGCCGCGCCGGTGATCTCCTCCGCTTGTTGCAGCGCGTCGGACCACGCCCGGTTGTCCGTCACCATCAGCAGGTTCGATCGGACGCCGTACCGGGTTGGTGGAGCGTAGAACAACGTCCGGACCAGCGGCAGCCCGAACACGACGGCGTAGGCGGCACCGGCGAGCGCACGTTCGCCCCGGGACGCCAGGGCGCCCGTCGGGAACGCCAGCACGAGGTGGGCGGCGAAGCCGCTCGACGCCATGGTGAGCAGGAAACCGGCGGAATACACCCAGCCGGTGCGTGACAGCTGCACGTCCTCGGCGAACAGCCCGATCCCGACTGCGACCATCAGGCTTCCCACCCGGTTGGCGGGCCGGCGGTAATGCGCCAGCACCCCCGCGCCGACGAACTCCATCCCGCCGACACAGCCCACCACCGTGGTGGCCAGCGGGTGGGTGCCGTCCCGCAGCTTGAACATCAGCACGGCCACCCCGAGCACGACCCCGCACGCTGCCAGGACATACACCCACGTCCCGTCGGCGTGGTGACTGCCCGCACGCGTGTGTGAAGGCCGGCCGACGACGGTGCCCGCCGTCCCCTCGACGCTCACACAGTGATCGTTTCAGCGCGCTGCGCACCAGTCAACGACGAATACGGCTCTGAGGCAGGTCAAGAAGCCGACAGCCCGCGCGCGAGCGAGGACACGCAGCGGTCGGACACCACCCGTGTCATGCCCGGTTGTTGTGGATCGTCAGCTCGATGTGGGCGCGCACCGGCCAGGCATCCGGGGAGCGGACGAGGTCGACGATGTGCAGGTAGCCGGGGTCGGCTTCGTTCGCTTTCGGTGGGACGTCGAAGGTGTCCGTCTGCTGCCAGGGGTCGTCGTCGTCCGCCTTGAGGCGGGCCCGGCAGGTCACCCGGATGGACCGGTCGGGTTGGATCTCCAGGTCGCAGCTGTACTCGGCGTTGCCCCAGTCATCGACCCGCTGCGGCGGCGCGTTGACGGTCCGCCGCAGGCTGTGTTCGCGCTGCTGGGCGAAGGCGGGGTTGTCCGGCGGGAAGTAGTCGAGGCCGAGGTAGACGACCTCGGGCTGCACGTCCGGATGGTCCCACCAGTCCGTGCCGATGGCGTACCGGTTGACGAGGTCCATGTGCGCACCGATGATCACTTCGCGGCGGGAGTCCGGCGGCTCGTGCAGCTCGAAGTCCAGCTGCACGGCGCCGCCGAGGGGCAGCCGCACCGGCCGGCCGGGCGCGGTCAGCCACAGGCCGCTGACCGGATGGCGATAGGTCGCCTCGGCCCAGTAGAGACCCTCGGGCAGCCCCTCCCGTGAGTACGTTCCGCCCTGCCCGGTGCGCAGCTTCCGGCTGCCGATCCTGACCCTGGCGTGGGCCACCCCCTGACCCTGGAAGGTCACTGTGCCGTAGACGGCGCAGCTGCCGAGGGACAGCGTCCACACGCTCGGGGGCGGTGCCGCGTCCGTCCACTCCGGTGGTTTGAGCCGGATACGGTCGTTGGAGCCGTACAGGCCGTGGACGACTTGGTCGTCCTCGTAGGTCGGCGGCGCCCAGAAGGCGACGATGTCGTCCGGGCTGACGGTGTAGCCCTCGCCCGGCGACGTCCACTGGTCGCTGTCCTTCGCCGTCCACTGGCAGTCGTCGTTCGCCAGCGCGTTGCACATCTGGTTGGCGACGTCGCTCGGCATGTCTGTGAGGATCACAACGAGCCGCCTCAGCAGCTCGGAACTGATGCCGAGCAGGAGGGCGGCCTGCGGCACGGTGAAGACGCTGAGCAGCTTGAGCAGGCTCCAGATGCTGTGCGCCGGCCCGTCGGTGCCGATGAGCTGGTCGAGCTGGGCGTTCAGATCGGTGGCGTCGGCGATCTCGTCCAGGACGTCGGTGCGGAGCCGGTCGTACAGCCACTTCGCCGCGTCCAGCCGCTCCTGCGGGCGGTAGAAGTACAGGCCGTCCCGTGTCGACGGGTTGATCTCATCTGTCAACGGGTGACGGACGAAGTAGGAGGGGCAGCCCGCGCGGTCATCGTCGCGGTGCTTCCGGTCCGGCCGGCCGTCGAGAATGATCCGCGGCGCTGGCGGGGTGCTGGCGGTCGCGCGGATGTTCGCGGCCTGGACCGCCAGCCAGACGAAACTCGAGCAGACCATCGCCCGGGTCGACGGTGTCGGCACCGCAGGCCGCCGTCCGATGCATGGGCTGGCGGTGTCCGGGATGGTCGTTTCCAGTGTGACGACGCCGTTGTAGGTGTCGTCGAGCCCGATCTCGGCGCGGGTGTAGGCGTAGAAGCGGTAGTGCCCGCGCAGCGCCTTCGCCGCGTCCGCGACCCGCTCGAGCGCGTCACGGACCCGGTCGGTCTCCCACTGCTGGCACGGTTTCACCACCAGCGGCCAGACGATGTCCATCCGGCGGCTGCCGTCGGGCTGGTCCACCGGCAGCCAGGCCGGGGTGAGCGTGATCGCGTCGATGAAGTAGGCCCGGCCGCTGTGCGGGTCATACTCCGCCCACGCCGGGTCGGGGGCGGTCTTGCCGTCGGTATCCGTGACCGTGGGGCGCTCGTGCGAGGCCGCGTAGACCCGCTCGACGGTCTGAGTGATCGTCCCCGGCCAGCCGTGACGCAACGGCAGCTCTTGAAAGCCGTCGGTCGGTGCGTCGTTGAGTTCCGGGACGAACGGCAGCGGGATGCCGAGCCCGGGATCGCCCTCGCTACCGGCGCGGTGCGGGAACCGGCGCAGCCGTTCCTCGCTGAACGTCACATGCCGTAGCTCGACCCGGTCCCTCGTCATGATCGCCACATGGCTGAACGACTGCGGCGGGTGCACCTGCGACAACAGCCCGCCGATCAGACCCGATGGCCCGCCCGGCACGACAATGACGTGCCCTTTCTCGGCGTTGTCGATTCGCCATGGCAGCGCCTGTTCCACCGGCCGGTCATCGGTCAGCTGGGCGGTGACTCGCGGGTCGGCGCAACACGCTGGCTGGTCGACCAGCCCGGCGCCCTCCGCAGCCGGGGTCCCCAGAATCGCCCGCACGCCCGGTTCGAGGTCGTCCTCGGTCGGCACCGGCCCAGCCTGGCGCGGCGGCGGGCACGGCAACAGCTGCGGCGGATCCGGCGACATCTCCTCATCCCCTCCCACTGGAGAACGCCAGCCGTCCACGGCCAGCGCCTTGCCGATGAGACTGGCCCAACCGGCACCGGGACGGCATCAGTGCTGGCACCAGATGTCCCACCGGTCACGCCGCACGTTCGGTGCTGGCCCTCGTCGAGGCCCGTAACATCACATGCTTCCCAGCAAAGCCCAGGTCGCCAGGACGCCGAATGCGACCGCGACGGCGGCCATCGTCGGCCCTCCAGGTAGGCCAGCCCCGGTGGTGGTCGTAGGGCTCGGCCCGCGCCGTCAGCCGCCAGGCATATTTGGTGCTAGCTCTGATGCCGCAGCCTCGGCGGGCCGTCACGATCGGCGCATGTACAAGGCTCCAGGCAGCGGTCCTACGGTCGCCGCACGTGTCCCCCGAGCATTGGCCCGACGCGTAGTGACCACGCGTGACGGCGTGGGCGGCGCGGCGCGACGCTTGGAGTGCGTCACCAGTCAGCGGCCCCCGCGTGGCCCGCCCCTGCTGGCGTCCCGTCCCCGTCCCCGTCCCGGAAGGCCATCACCAGCATGTCCACCGACAGCATGTCCACCGACGGCTGGCCCGGCGCCGACCAGTACCCGTACCGGATCCTCATCCGCATCCGCTACGCCTACCAACTCGACAGCTGGCTGGCCGGGATCGCGCAGCGCGCCGTCGCCCGGCTGCTGCCCACCGAGCGGGCGGCCGGGTTCGCCGCCGCCGTCACCGCCGGCACGGCCCGCGCGGTGCTGGCCCAGACCCGCGACGCGCGCACCGCATCGGCACCGACGATCGGTACCGCCGAGGTGGCGGCCGCCCTGGACGAGTTCGACGAGCTGTGCCCGCGCCCACCGGGATACTGGCCGCCGCACCGCCCCTGGCCGGGCCTGCTCGGCCCGGAGGTCGACCCGTGGGTCACCGGCCCGGTGCCCGACCCGTGGGGGCCACGCCCGGAGCCGTGGCGGGCCGGGGGCGCCGCCGAGGCCACCGCCGCGATCCTGGCCGCCGTCGCCCTGATCCAGCGGGCCGGCAGCGACGCGCTGCAAGCCGAGATTGAGCCCGTCCTGCGAGAAGCCGTCGAGAACCTCGCAGGCTGACAACCGCCGCCGATCGGCGACAACCGACATCCACCAGAAGGGGCCGAATCGATGGCGGCGTTGTTCTTCCAGGACCAGCAGTTGGGCCTCAGCGAAGGCCTGTCCGGGATCGGCGAGCTGAAGACCCTCGTCGCCAACCTGATGCGCCAACGGGTTCACCGCCGTGGTCGTGACGGCGGCCGAGGTGGCTGGTAACCGCGGCGCCGTCCGGGTAACCGTACTGCACCTCCCGGTGATCGACACGCGGTACTGGCAGGTCGTCATCGCCGCTGGCGACACGGTGCAGGAGACCCAGTCGACCTGCAACGACCTCGCGCACCGAATCCAGCACGACCTGCATCCCCTCTGATGCCGCACGAACTCGAGCCCGGGCTGCGCGAGGCCCTCGAGACCGCTCGCGGGCTGATCATCCGCACCGACCCGAAGACCACCATGACCGTGCATGACTCCACCGGAAGGGTTAACCATGGGCGCTGACATCAGCCTGGACGGGCCGCAAGAGGGCTGGACGACCGTCGACGGCGCGGTCCTGAACGTCCGCACGTCGGACATGATCCTCGACGCCCCGGCGCGGCGGACGAACCCGTCGGGCTTCCGGCGTGCTCTCGTGCACGACCAGGGCGACGGCCTGACGATCAACTTTAACGGAGACTACCCAGGCGGCGTCACCATCCAGAACGCCGCACTGAATCTGAAGACGTTGGAGCAGCCGTCGGCGACCGCGCCGGCGCTGCCGCGGGTAGCCACCATCGGCGACCTAGTCCTGGTCCACAGCGAGACGACGCTGATGGGCCAGAAGTTCCACGACGACCAGTGCACGCTGTGGCTGTGCGTCGGGCAGGCGCCCGGCCACGTCGCGCGCTGGCAGATGCTGGCTCTGGGCCAGACGATCGTCGGGACCGCGTGATGGGGTTCCGCGCCCCGACGCCGGCAGGCCGCCGATGACCAGCCTGCGCGCGATCGCCGCCGAGCTGGGCCGCGGCGACGAGCCGGTCGGCCTGAAGGCGCTGTGCGACGAGTTCGCCGTCAGCCGGGTGCGAGAGCTGGCGCTGGCGGTACGGGCGCGCTCGTTCAACCGGCTGCCGTTCCCGCTGGGCCTCCCGATCGACGACGACCTGAACGCGCTCACCGAACCGGTTCTCACCCGCGCCGCGGGCAGCCCGACCGTTTGCCGGTTCCGCGGCGGCATCCTCACCGAACCCATCCACTAGGTCCCGACCCAGTTCCAGACCCCCGAGTTACAGGAGCAGCGGCTATGCCAGATCCTCCAGTCATCTCACCAGCCGACCCGTACGTCCTCGCCCATCAAACGGTGCACGTGTGGTTGGTCGGCCTCGAATGCGAGATCCGGCAGGAGTCCGAGGACGAGATGTTCGGATCGGTCGGCGTCGTCGTGCCGTCGTCGCGGATCTCCACCGTGCAGCATTTCCCGGATGGCACCGACTTCCTGCCGATGGGACCGGACGGCGAGCGGACCGTCAGCCTGCAGATCCTGCTGTACGACGGCCCACCGGCCGACCTGGTGCTCACCTCCGTACTCGCCGAGCATGACTCCGGCGACCTCAGCGAGTACCGGCGCCGCATTGCCGAGGCGTTCGTCAAGGCCGCGAACGCGGGCGGTGCGGCGCTCGGCGGGGTGCCGGCCGAGGCTATGGCGGCGAACCAGGGTTGGCTCGGCGATCTGTCCGTCGGTTTGGCCAATGTCCTGACCGGCGCGATCGGCGCCGACGACGACCCGTACACGCCCCAGTCCGTCCCGGTGCGGGCGAAAGACATGCTGACCGCCTTCGGCATCGTCCAAGGCACGCTGCCAGGCGCGCAGCAGCCGTTCCCTGCCCGGACCCGAGTCCGTCCCGACACACCGGGTGTGACTCTGGCCTACAACATCGACCCGGTCCGCCTCACCGGACGCGACCAGGGCGGAGACCAGGGTTCCTATGCCTTCTACTACCGAATTGACCTTCTGTTCGAAGGCGTGAAGATTTTCTGACGTGGCGCCGCGGGTCGCGTGCCAGGAAATCGGGCGAATATGGCTCAGTACGCTCCCGAACCA
The DNA here is from genome assembly GCF_917627355.1 of Protofrankia sp. Cj3. Lineage (NCBI taxonomy): Bacteria > Bacillati > Actinomycetota > Actinomycetes > Frankiales > Frankiaceae > Protofrankia > Protofrankia sp. Cj3. The sequence continues at coordinate 29,491 of NZ_CAKJTR010000023.1, forward strand.
GGTCTGGCCGGCGACCGGACCAGCGCGGCCAGCTGCACCGGGCCAGGGGCAACCCGGAGGCAGTCAGACCAACGTCAGGCTTTCGTCAGATCGCTGTCATCGAGTTCCAGCGAGCCGAGGTCAACAGCGAGCAGCACCGCCTCGGCGCCGGCCTCGTCGCGGATCAGCACGGCCCGGCAGGGGTGCGTCCGGGCGACGGTGCCCTCGCCGTATCCCTGTCCGGTGACGGTGTGCGCCAGCTCCTGCCGGTCGGCGATGCCGGGCTTGAGGCAGGCCCGGTAGATGTGCCCTTCGGCGGTGCGCACCGAGGTTGCCAACTTCTCGGCGATGGCGCGGTTCGACAGCCCCGCCGCGACCAGCGCGGCGATCTCCCGCTCCCGTGCGGTCAGCGGAGATGGCGCGGCGGCCTGGCGCAACCCCGGGGTGGACGCGCCGCCGCAGGCCGCGGCCAGCCGTCGGGCCATGGCGAGTGACGTACGCAGAGATCATAAGTCTGGTTCACAGGTGGAGCTGTTCGAGGACTCGGTGCCAGCCGATGGTGGCGTCGGTGAGGACGGCCGCGGTCAACGCGGCGGTGAACAGGGTCGGCGCGGCGCGGTGCCAGCGGTTGCGGGTGGGTGGGGCCTGCAGGGCGTGGACGCGGGCGACGACGCCATGGTGGAGGTAGCCCAGGGTCGCCGGGGTCCGGGCTGGCGGTGGCGGGGAGCCGGAGGTCGCCCTCGGCATCGTCGGTCTGGAGCTGGGCCTGGCGATCGCCGCGTCGATCTGGCTACAGCGCCGCCTGGGCTACCGCCGCTGGCATGTGCTGCATTACCTGGCCTACGTCGCCTTCGCCCTGTCGCTGGCACATGTCATCGCGACCTTCCGCGAGGTCCAGGCCCTGGGCATGCTCGGCCTGGCCGTCTTCGCGCTGGCAGCGGCCTGCGCGCCGATGGCGCTGCTACGGGTGCTGCCCGCGACCACCGCGGTGGCCACCCGCATCACCCCCCAGGAGCTGTGACCCATGAGCGCGTCGTTGATCTTGATCATCGAGCCATGCCGCCCGTCGCCCGTCAGGGCAAGCCCAAGGGTGACCGAGGCCTGGACGGCGTCCGGCGTCGTCGGCAGGTAGGTCAGCGTCAGCATCCGGGCCCAGTCGGGCATCTGGCAGGTGCCGACCAGCAGGTGGTCAGGGTCGAGCTCGTGGATCGCCAGCAGGGCGATCACGAGCAGGTTCCACCAGTCCGGCGGGTTGACGAGCTGCTTGAGCCGGTCGAGCTGCTGCTCGGCGAACAGCTTGATGTCGTCCACGAGCCGCTCGGGTGCGCCCTCGGCCTCCTTGAGCAGGTCGCCAAGCCGGTCGCCGCCGTCCCGCGCGGCATCCGCCGCTGCGGTCAGCAGCTGGGTGAGCACGGTGCCGATGGTGTCCGGCGTCGCCGTAGCCATCTGTCACCTCCGTCCGCTGATGGGTCGTCTCATCGGTTCATGGGCGTCTCAGCGCGCCCGGCAAGAGTGATCGATGCCCAGCCCCGGCGGGCGGGCAGGAAGCGTTCCGGCCCGGCGTCAGTCCTGCCGTTATAGCGAATGAAGAACATTTTTTACCTTGATTTGCACGAAATTCTGGCGAAGCTTCCCGAGCCAGCGAAGCCCGTGGCGATCGTTCCTGCCGGCGGCGGTAATCACCCATCGGATCACCCCCAACAGGTATGATCGACAGCTTTCCCGCCAGGCAAGCCTCGCCCTGCGGCAGCTCGTGTCACGTTATGCGCGGCACGGTCCCGTGGCATCGGTGCTGGCACCAACCCGGCCGGACGGAGATATCGCGCATCCGGCAGCTCGCCGACGCGCGTGCTTGGAGGGCTCTGGTGCGTGGTGGCCTCGCCCTGGCCGGGCTGGACTCGGCGGCGTGCTATATGCGCACGTTGTGGACGGGGCCGAGCGCGTCGTGCACAAGCTACGGGTCCCGCGGGCGGAGCGGGTAACGCATCCGCGCTGGCACGGCTGGTCGTGATCCGGGGCGGCGATGAACGTGCCCCAGCCCCGCGACGCCGCGTCCCCTATTGCCGACCGCTAAGAGCGCCCGAGAAGAGGACTGTCCGGCTCGCGGCTCCCCGCGTCCCGTCCGGCCGCGTTGTCGTCAGTCGGCGCCCATCACCAGGACGCCTTCCTCCGCAGCCTCGCCGGATCGGGCACGGCTGAGCCGCTCACTGATCGAACGCCCTGTCCTCGGGCGCTCCAAGCGATCACGTTTGGCGTGGCTCGCGATTTTCGGTGCGGCACGGTGTGGCACTGGGTGCTACGCTGTCGGGGTGGGCGTCCCTGAGATCACGCAGCGGGATCTGCGGTCGAGGTCTCGGGAGATCATGGACGCCGTCGAGCATGGGCAGTCGTTCACGGTCACTCGGGATGGTCATCAGATCGGGCAGCTCGTCCCAATGCGGCGTCGGCGCCGGTTCGTCTCGCGGCAGGAGTTCGCCGCGATGTCGCGCAACGCTCCTGACGCCGATCTGGCGGCGTTCCGCGCCGACCAGGACACGGCGGCTGACCATGAGGCGACGAGCGCCTATGATCGGTGAATCCGCCCGGCAGGGCCTGCTGGACACCAATATCCTGATCCTGCGCCGCTGGGTCAACGTTGCCGAGCTTCCGGACGAGATGGCGATCAGCGTGGTGACACTGGCGGAGCTGTCCGCCGGGCCGCACCAGGTGCGGCGCAACGACGAGCAGGACCTGTACGACGAGCATGCGGAACGGGCGCGGCGGATGGAGATACTCCAGCGCGTTGAGAACGAGTTCGACCCGATCCCGTTCGACGCCGAGGCTGCGCGGGTCTACGGCCGGTTGTCCGCGGCCATCGTCGCCGCGGGTCGCAAGCCGCGTCGCCGGATCGCGGACCTGATGATTGCCGCTACGGCGGTCGCGGAGGGCCTTCCGCTGTTCACCACCAACCCCAGCGACTACACCGGCCTGGAAAGAGGCTTGCGCGTGGTCCCGGTCACGAGGCCGCCTTTGCCCCATGAGAAAGAGCCCTGACCCAGCCAGGGGTGCCGGTAAGGTTGCTGCCGTTGGCGTCGATGGCGGACGTTTTGTGCGTCGCGGCCACACACGGAGGCGACGAGTGGCAAGGGTTCCGGATCGCAGTCAGACCGAGGATCTGAAGATCACCATCGATGCGCGGCGAATCGAGCCGATCGCCACGTCGTTGATCAAAGCGGTCGACCGGCAGCCGGCCGCCGTCGCTGTCCCGGACGCTGGCCGGCACGACGAGGACTCCGAGCAGGAGACCGAGGGGGCGGTGATGATGCATGTTGACTAGTGAGGGGCCCAGGCTCTGGGCGGCCCGGGGTCACCCGCTGACGTTCGACTGCGTGCTCCTGCCTCAGTGAGCAACACCGTTATGATACCATAATGGTATGGCTATGACACTCCGCTTGCCACCCGAGGTTGAAGAGCAGCTAAAGCAGGTCGCCGAATCCGAACATCGCAGCGTGCAACAGACAGTGCTGGTCGCGATAGAGGAGTACCTGTCGATGCGTGAAACCGCCGAGATCCTTGCTGATCCGGCTGCGCTTCGGGGCTTGGCTGAGGCCCGCGAAGCTGAGCAGGCCGGCGATGTGGTGTACAGCATCGAAGCAGCGCGCGCGTTGCTGGCTGAGCGCGAGCGGTGAGCGGCGGCCCCTACGATCTCGGAATGAGCCGGCCGGCCCGGCGGGCTATCTCCGAACTGCTTCCGGAGGACGTTGCCGCTGCGGCTGTTGAATTCATCACCGGACCACTCCTTGAGGCGCCTTACCATATCGGCAAGCCTCTTCGAGAGATGCTGTCCGGATTTCACAGCGCCCGACTTGGTGTCCAGTGGCGCGTGCTGTACCGGATCGACGAATCAAAGCATGCGGTAATCGTGCAGGATATTCAGCATCGGTCGGCTGCATACCGTCGCCGATAGGGCTTGAGGCGGCTCAGCTAAAAATCCCGGGCGAACGCCCGTCGATCTATGGGAAGACACGCGCGCCATGCTTCACCTCGAAGACCCTCGTCAGTCGGGCACACCCCGCCCGCTCGCGCCAGCGATCTGACACTCTCGCCGAGGCTCCTGCCGACGGATACCTTGCCCGCCGGGCGTTGCGTGTGCTCCGTTGTCCGCGATTATCGGCCCACGGTGGATCGCTGAGATCTACGGTCGTCCGCATGACTCTGACCTCAGAGCGAGCTCTCAAATCGCGATCCGGGAAAGCCGCATACATCGTGATCGCGCGTCATAGGTCGAGCCGAGGGGAATGGTGGGTAGCGATTACCCAGGCTGCGGTGTCCGGGGGCAATGTAATCGTTGTGCCGTTGTAGGCTACTGGATTGCTCGCCAGCGCCAGCCGGCCCGGGACCATCAGCTGGACGTGTACATCTGCCGTTGACATAACGCAGGTAACGGTATGACCCCCGATGGGTGGCTGGGCACGCCTACCGTCGTGCATGCCACCGTCGTGGTGTTCGCCTTCGCTGTCGCTCTCTGTTGTGGGGCCAGCCCAACTACTCGGGGGTAGCCGGTCGAAGGCCAGGCAGCCGGGCGGGGTGTCCTCCCGCCACCGCAACGTGTCCGGCACCGACCCGGCGAACGCCGGTAACGCCCGGCGTAACCGCAGCCCCTCTCGGGTGAAAACGAGCGCGGAGGTGGTATCGCCAGCCTGCGCCTCGACGCTGAACGCCACCCAACCCGGCGGCTGGGGCAGCCACGGCGTCACCCCGGGTGGAGCGAAGCCGAACGGCGGGCTTTGCCCAGCCCACGGCATCGGCACCCGGGCGCCGTCGCGGCCGGGGGAGGTGCCGCCGGAACGCCGCCACACCGGGTCCTGGCGCCACTGCGCCGCGACGTCGGCCTGTGGCAGGCAGAGTTCGTCGCCCTGGTAGAGGAAGACAGCGCCGGGCAGGGCGAGCATCGTCAGCAGCGCGGCCCGCGCCCGGCGTATCCCAGCTTCGCCTGCGCCGTACCGGGTCGCTGGGCGGACCACGTCGTGGTTGGCAAGCACCCAGGTCGGCGCGCAGCCGTGCCGGGCGGTGGCGGCCAGATCCGCGCGCACAGCCGCCTGCCACGCCGCGGCCGACCATGGCGTGGTCAGGAGCGAAAACGCGAACGTCAGGTGGAGCTCGTCGGGGCGCACGTAGCGGGCGAGCCGGTCCGGGTCCGCGACCCACGTTTCGCCGACCAGCACCCGGTCCCGGCCATCCCGGTGGTCGTACTCGTCGAAGAGCCGGCGCCAGCCGCGGTAGATCTCGTGGACGCCGTCCTGGTCCCAGACATGCGGCTCGTGCTCGTCTCTGAAGGCGGTGTGGGGGGCGAGCTCCGTACCGGCGGGATTGTCCCGCAGCTCGGCGTCCTTGACCAGGCCGTGGGCGACGTCGATGCGGAACCCGTCCACCCCCCGGTCGAGCCAGAACCGCAGGGTGCGCTCGTGGTCCTCGCGGACCTGCGGGTGGCTCCAGTTCCAGTCCGGCTGTTCGGCGGCGAACAGGTGCAGGTACCACTGCCTCGGCTGCCGAGGCTGCCCGCTGGGTGGCGGGTCCGGAGGGCCGCCTGATTCGCTGCTTTCCGGCGGCTCGATCGGGAGCCGGGCCCAAGCCGGACCACCGAACACCGACACCCAGTTGTTCGGCGGGAGCGCGCCGTCCGGGCCGGAGCCATCGCGGAAGACATACAGCTGCCGTTCGGGGGAACCGGGTGGGCTGGCCAGGGCCGCCTGGAATGCCGGGTGCCTGTCGCTGGAGTGGTTCGGGACGAGGTCGAGGAGGACTTTCAGGCCGAGGGAGTGGGCATCGCGCAGGAGGGCATCGAAGGTGGCGAGGTCACCGAAGAGCGGGTCGACGTCACGGTGGTCAGCGACGTCGTAGCCGTGGTCAGCCATCGGGGATGGGTAGAAGGGAGTGAGCCAGATCCCGTCCACCCCTAAGTTGCGCAAATAGTCTAGGCGGGAGCGCACCCCGGCCAGGTCGCCAACACCATCACCGTCAGAATCGGCAAAACTGCGGACGTACACCTCGTAGAGGACAGCGTTTCGCCACCACTGGTCACCAAACGGTATCTCGACGCTGGGTTCCATACCGGTATGAAACCCTACCAAGACTCAGAGTGGAATACGCGGCCTGCATGGGAGCTGCCGCAACGCTACGTAGCGTAGATTGATCTTGATAACTGGGCGTGCTGGCCTCGTGTCGGCGCCGTACTGCCACGTCGCCCGGCCGTCCGGTGCCCAGGTCATCTCCCACACACCCGGCATGCTCTGCACCCGCTTGACCCGTAACCCCGGCCGGAACCGACCCGTGACCAGGTCCGGGACGAACTCGTCGAGCACGACCCGGCGAAACCGCGCCTGCTGCTCGGGGGTGAGCCGCCGGAAATCCTCCAGGAACGTGTCGAGACGCAGGAAGGTGGGCATTTCGCCGGTCAGCCGTCGAGGTCGGCGAACATGTCCTCGGCGCTGTGGTACAGCCGCCCGCGGCCGGCGGCCACGTCCGCCTCCGCCCTACGCTCGCCGGCCTGCCACCCCTCCGTCCAGAAACCCGCCCCGTCGGAGGGCACCCAGACCAACCGGACGATGCCGTCGCCCACTATGTCGAAGCGGACAAGGTCACCCTCATCAGCGTGTAGCGCCGCCACGACCTCCGCCGGCAGCGGCAGCTCACCCGAGGCGCGCATGCGGACGGCGTTCATGGTCCCGTGATGCCAGCTGTGTAGGCCCGGCGGCGAGCCCGTCGGGCGGGCCGACGAGATCAAGAGGCTGCCGCCGTCTCTCCTCTTCTCCAGATTTTCCGGAGGAATGTGCCGGGATCCGGGACAGAGTCCTGGGCGTTTTCTACACAGGCTGGGTGGGCGGCGAGCCGGCCACGGCGGGACTCATCGGCCCCGAGGCGTCGGGCGCATCGTGTCCGCTGGAGCTTGCCATGCGAACCAGCCTGGCGCTGTCAGCTCCGGACGTCTCCCAATCCCC
>NZ_CAKJTR010000023.1:36711-41406 GCF_917627355.1 Protofrankia sp. Cj3
TGCCGTGGACGGCCACCCCGGTGGCGCTGCCACTGATATCACAGTCGGTGATCAGCAGCCGACCCGCGTGGACGTCGACCACTGGGGCTTCCTCCGGCTCTCGGGGTGGCCCGGTTACCCGCAAGGTCAGCCCGCGGACGACCCCATACGGGGCGGTGGAGGTCACCACGCTGCCATCAGCGGCAACAAGGGTGATCTCGTCGGGTGGCCCCTCGCCGACCAGTTCGACCGGCTTGTCGAGCACGACCGGCCCCTCATACACCCCGGGGCGGATCAGGATCCGATCCCCAGGGTGAGCGGCGGCCACGGCGGCGGCCACCGTGGTGACATCCCCCCGGCCCCGCGGGTCGACGATGTGGGTCGGCGGGACGAGGGTGTCGCGGAGCCTGCGGGCCAGATCGGCGATCAACCGGCGACATGCCAGGTCGGACAGCGCCGTGAACCGCAGCTCCCGCCAGTCGGCGTACTGGCGAGCGGACAACGCGGCGACCAAGTCGTCGGTGGCGCGTGAGCCGCGCCGTTCCAGGTCCGGCACCTCGATCCAGTAGACCGGGAGGACCAGGTCGGTGCGGCCCAGCCGCTGCTCCCGGTCGAGGAAGCGGGCCAGTTCCCGCCGACACTGGTCGCTGGCCAGGAAGCGCGGGGTGACGATGGGAATGATGAAGGTGGCCGCGTCGAGGGAGTCGTCGACCCGTTCCTTCCACGCCTGCCCCCAGGTGATGTCGTCGCGGTCCTGGAAGATGTGGAGGTCGTGGCCGACCTGTGCCCGCAGCTCGCCTTCTAACTGCTGCCGGAACGCGGTGATCTGGCCGCTGGCGTAGGTGTCGTCGGCGTGCGCGTAGCTGAGGAATGCCGCTGGGTCGCCGTCCGGCCGGTCCTCCACCCCCGGTTCACCTTCCGTTCGGTGATGATGCTCCTGGATACAAGTGGACTACATTGTGCACCAGTCACCGGTGAGATCATTATGTGGTGAGGCAGGCTGGTTCGTGCCCACGGCGGAGCGCGGCCGGAGCAGTCGGCACTGCGCTTTCCGGTGGGGTCTGTCGAGGGGAGCAGGCCGCGACGCTCCGAGGCGCCGAGCGGGGTGCCGGCCCGATGCGTGCGTCGCGGCCCGCCGGGTGGACGGAGGTCGCCCCGGGAAACAGAGACGATCGTTGGCGACGATGTTCGGTTGGTCCGTGCCAGCTGACGAGAATGTCGTCGTAACGACATGTAAGGTTCCGGCGACGCATGCAGGGAGGTCCTTGGTGGCGGTGCAGCCACCGCCACCGACGTCGACGACGCCAGATTCCATCATTTCTTGATGGTGGGACGAGGGTGGCGCTGAGGCTTGGTGCCGACGGGGGTTGCCGCAGCGTTGCTACAACTGAAACCAGGGCTGAGACCACACTGCCCGCTGAGATCATCGATGGGCAGTGCTCTGGCTGGTTAGGGGTGGTGGGCAGGGGCGGGGTCGAACCGCCGACCTTCCGCTTTTCAGGCGGACGCTCGTACCGACTGAGCTACCTGCCCCGATGCTGCCATCCTGCCACAGATGACAGGATCAGATCACCCCAGCCGACGAGAGCAGTATCACGCTGTGGTGTGAGCGCGGTCCCGACGGGATTCGAACCCGCGACCTCCGCCTTGACAGGGCGGCGTGAACTCCAGGCTTCACCACGGGACCATGCTGTGTGCTGTTCAGTTGTATCACGAACCCGCTTGCGATGTTCTGGGCCCAACCCCGAGGTTTGCCCCTCCCGTCATGCTGGCAGGAGCTTCACTCAGGAGCTGAACAGCAGCATACAGGATGATGGGGCCGCCCGGATCCGGTGGTCGGGTGCGGGCAGCTGATCGACTCACTTCCCTGTCCACGGCGGCTGTTCTGCTCTGGCTACGGTGCGGTGGGCGCGCGCATGAGGGCTGGCGCCGCAGCCTGTCCCGTCCGTGGCTCGGATGTCCGCCGGGAGGCTCGCGGGCGGATCCATCCGGTCACGTCCACGTCTGAGGTGGACGTGGACGTGACCGGCGGAGGGCGGAGACGGAGGGCGGAGGGCGGAGGGCGGACAGTGGACGGCGGGCCCGGTAATCGGCAAGAGGACGCCAGTGCGGACCAGGCGGACGATCGTCCCTCGCGCCAACGCAGGAATGGTTTGCGGGGTAACGGAGTTGCCGCCAGGCGTGGACACACTGACCGTGAGGTCGCACCCCGGCACCCGGGCGGTTCCATCCTGGGCGATCCTCGCGGTCGCCTGCCTGGGCCAGTTCATGGTGATTCTCGATGTTTCGATCGTTAACGTCGCGCTGCCGTCGATTCGTCATGATCTTGATTTCAGTGAAACCGGTCTGCAGTGGGTGGTGAACTCCTACACGATCGTCTTCGCTGGCTTCCTGTTGTTGGGCGGGCGGGCTGCGGACCTGTTCGGCCAGCGGCGGCTTTTCCTGCTCGGGCTGGGCCTGTTTACTGGGGCGTCGCTGGTCGGCGGCTTTGCGCAGAGCCAGGGGATGCTTATCGCGGCCCGGGCCGCGCAGGGGCTCGGCGGTGCCGTTCTCTCACCGGCGACGCTTACGATCATTACCACGACATTCCGTGAGCCGGCCGTCCGGGCCCGCGCGTTGGGCACCTGGAGCGCCGTCGCCGGGGCCGGTGGCGCGGCCGGGGCTCTCGCCGGTGGCATCCTCACCGACCTCATCTCCTGGCGCTGGATCCTGTTCGTCAACGTCCCGATCGGCGCGGTGGGCCTGATCGTGGCCCGGCTGCTGCTCACCGAGACGCGTAACGAGGATGCGCCGCGCCGGATGGACTTCGTCGGCGCTGTGCTCGTCACCGGCGGGCTCACCGCGTTCGTGTGGGGGCTCGTGGACACTGACACCCATGGCTGGGGGTCGGTATCAGCGTTGGCTCCCATTCTGGTAGGGGTGGTCCTGCTCGCCGTTTTCATGCTCTACGAGAGTCGGGTGAAGGCGCCGCTTGTGCCGCTGCGGCTTTTTCGGTCTCGCTCCGTCTCGGCGGCCAATGCCGCCATGTTCTGCATTTCTATGGCCATTTTTCCGAGTTGGTATTTCCTTTCCCTCTATGTACAGAATTCGCTCGGCTACTCACCGCTCGTCGCGGGCCTGGTGTTCCTGCCGCAGACGTTCACAATCATCGTCGGGGCACAGGTCGGCTCCCGGGTGATCGCACGATTCGGTGTGCGGACGCTGGTGGCCGCCGGTGGGCTTATCTCCTCGCTGGGGCTGTTCTGGCTGGGGCAGATCCCCGTGACCGGTTCGTATATCCACGACCTGATGCTTCCCAGCATCCTGACCGCCTTGGGCCTGGGCGTGGCCGTCACGCCGATCACCCTCGCGGCTACGACCGGTGTCGCTCGAAGCGATGCGGGCCTCGCTTCAGGCGTGGTCAACACGACTCGGCAGGTGGGCGGTTCGATCGGCCTCGCCGCGCTGGTAACGCTGGCGGCCAACCACACCCGCTCGTTGCGGAACGAAGGCCAGGCAGCGGCCTCCGCGCTGGTTGCGGGGTATGGCCGCGCGCTCGAGGCCGCCGCGGTACTCGCGCTGCTGGGAGCTTTGGCCGCGCTCGCTCTGCCGCCGTTGGGCCGTGGGGGCGGCCCGGCTGACGTCGCTGACCGAACCGATTCGGGTACTGCTGGTGGGGTGTCGACTGGTGAGACGCCGACCAGCGTGGCGCCCGGCCCCGTGTCCAGACCAGGCTGATCCATTCTGGCCCGGGGGAGAGCGTTCCCCGTCATACGGGGCCGGCTGAAAACCCCGGCTGTTACCCGACCGCTGAGTTCCGGCATTTTATCGGATTCTTACCGGAATCTGCCCCAGGGGTGCCCGCCCCTGGTGAGACGCTGGTAATATGTCCATTTCCGCACGTCCCCGGTATGGACATCGGATACATACTTGTATGGATAGACACTGTATGGATACCAGGCGAAAACCCTGCATAGTGGCTGCCGCGATGCTTGCGGTGATGTTTGCCCTGGTCAGCGCCGGATGCGCGGGTGGCACCCGCGCATCCGGTGGCACGGGTGGCGTGACGGCGGGACCGGCGCTGGGTGACCTTGTCTCCCCGGCAAGTCAGGCCGCATCCTCGCCTGGCGCGACGCCCGAGCCGGCCGCTGGCGCCGCGCAGGACAGCCCGGGGGACGGCTGCCTGACCGCGAACCTACGGGTGAGTGCCGTGAATCTGGATAGCAGCGCAGGTCACAGCTATAAGCAGATCATTTTGACCAACGCGGGCGCGGCATCCTGCGTGCTCGGAGGCTTCCCCGGCGTGTCGTACGTCGATGCGGGTGGCCGTCAGCTCGGCGCTGCGGCGGACCGCACCGGCGGCCCCGGTACGGCGATCATGTTGCTGCCCGGGCAGCATGCGGCCAGCCTCCTGATAATGATCCGTACCGGTATACAAGCCGGCTGTGACGAGCCGAACCAGACCGCCGAGGCCGTCGCTCTGCGTATCTACCCACCAGCCAACCGGACGGCATTACCGCTACCGGTTGGCGTGCCGGAGACGGTATGCGCGAGCCCCGCCGTCCATCAGCTCCAGATCTCCGCGCTCACCCGGTGAGAAAGTACCAGCTGAGAAAGCGTCCGGCGAAAAAGTGCCGGTGAGAAAGTCCGGTGCCGGATGAAATCTGGCCGCCTTCATCCGCCGGTGTCCGCGTGTTCGGCGGTATAGCGTTGGAAACACCATTGATCAGGTTCGTG
>NZ_CAKJTR010000024.1:0-1272 GCF_917627355.1 Protofrankia sp. Cj3
GGGCGGGGCCGCGGCCCGCCGGGCGGCACTTCGCCCGCGGCGAGCAGCCAGCCCACGAGCGCGCCCGGCGGCAGCGTGGCCCCGGCCGCGACGACCGGATGGAAGAGTCCCTCCCCCTCGGCCTCGACATCCGCGTCGACCTTGTCGGTGGCGAGCCTCATGATCACATCACCGGGACGGACCAGACCACCGGCCGGCACGAGCCACTCGGTGATCGTGCCTTCCCGCATCGTCAGCCCGAGCTTGGGCAGCAGCACCTCGACAGCCATGGCGTCAGCCTCGGGCGAGCAGCCGGCGGCAGCCGTCGGCTATCCGGGTGCGGTCGGGGATGTACGCCCGCTCCAGCACCGGGCTGAACGGCACCGGGGTGAACGGCGCGCCCAGGCGCGACACCGGCGCGTCGAGGTAGTCGAAAGCGGCCTCCTGGACCTGCGCGGCGATCTCCGCGCCGATGCCACCGAACCGTACAGCCTCGTGCACCACGAGCACCCGGTTGGTGCGCACCACCGACTGCACGATCGTCTCGCTGTCCAGCGGCTGCACGGTGCGGGGGTCGATGACCTCGACCGAGACGCCCTCGGCCGCGAGCTCCTCGGCGGCGGCCAGCGCCTCGACGGTCATCCGGCCCAGGGCCACGACGGTGACGTCGTCACCGGTGCGCAGCGTGGCGGCCGTGCCGATCGGCACCTCGTAGATCTCCTCGGGCACCTCGCCCCTGGATCCGAGCAGCGCCTTGTTGAGCATCACGATGACCGGGTTGTCGTCGCGTACAGCGGAGACGATCATCCCTTTGGCGTCCACCGGGGTGGCGGGCATGAGCACCTTGAGGCCCGGGGTGTGCGCGAGCCATGCTTCCAGGCTCTGGGAGTGCTGCGCGGCGGCGCTGAGCCCGGCGCCCGCCGCGGTCGTGATCGTGAGTGGGACGCTGACCGAGCCGCCGTACATGAACTTCATCTTCGCCGCCTGGTTGACCACCTGGTCCATGCAGACGCCGAGGAAGTCCATGAACATCAGGTCGCACACCGGCCGCAGGCCACGGGCGGCGGCGCCCACACCGAGGCCGATGATCGCCGCTTCGGAGATGGGGGTGTCCACAACACGGCGCGGCCCGAACTCCGACAGCAGCCCGTCGAACATGTGGAAGACCCCGCCGTAGCCGGCGACATCCTCGCCGGCCACGAACACGTCGTCGTCGGCGCGCATGACCTGCGCGAGGCCCTCGTTGAACGCTTTGACGTAGGTCAGGGTGCGTGTCATCGGCCGTGGAGCTCC
>NZ_CAKJTR010000024.1:1700-9953 GCF_917627355.1 Protofrankia sp. Cj3
GGCGAAGGCGATCGCCGCGGCGACCTCGGCCCTGGTCCGCGCCCAGATCTCCGCAAAACGCTCCGGCGCGACCGTGCCGGCCGCGGTGGCCCCGCTCTCCAGCAGCTTGATCGCGTCGCGTTCCTTCCAGGCGTCGATCTCCTGCTGGGTGCGGTACGGGATGCGCAGGCCCTTGACGCCCTGATGATCGTAGTAACGGTAGGTCTTGGCCTCGACCAGCGTCGGGCCGCCACCGGACCGGGCCCGCTCCACCGCGCGCAGGGTGGCCGCCCGGACCGCGGCCGCGTCCATACCGTCGCAGATCTCGCTCGGCATGCCGTAGGCCGCCGCGCGATCGGCAACGTCGGTGAGCAGCATGTGCCGGGCCTGCGGGGTGAACTCGGCATAGCCGTTGTTCTCGCAGACGAGCACCACCGGCAGGCGCAGCACGGCGGCGAGGTTGGCCGCCTCATGGAAGCTGCCGATGTTGGAGGCGCCGTCGCCGAAGAAGGCCATCGCGACGGTGCCGTCGCGGCGGTAGGCGCCGGCGAACGCCGCGCCCACCGCGATCGGGATGCCCGCGCCCACGATCCCGTTCGCGCCGAGCATGCCGATCGACAGGTCGTTGATGTGCATGCTCCCGCCCCGGCCGTGGCAGTAGCCGTCGACTCGGCCATACAGTTCGGCGAACATCCGGCGGAAGTCCGCGCCCTTGGCGACCGCATGGCCATGCCCGCGGTGGGTGGAGGTGATCTGGTCTTCGTCCCGCAGCGTGCTGATCGCGCCAGCGGCGACCGCCTCCTGCCCGACGTAGAGATGCAGGAAACCGGGCAGCGTGCCGGCCTCCATCAGCCGACCGGCCTCGGTCTCGAACACCCGGATGCGCACCATCCGGCGGTGCAGGTCCAGGAGCACGCCCGCGTCGGCGCTGGCACCGGCGTCGGCGTTGGTGCCGACGCGGGCGTTGGTGGCGGCGACGGCCGCGGGCTGGGCGGGCCGGGCGCTCTGGTCGGCCGCGACGGCTCGCGTCATGATGCCTGCCCCTCTCTGCCTGGCCCGGCGGCCGCGCACAGCGGACCGCTGTGCCGTCCGAGCATCCGGGAGTTTGTCGAAATGGACTCTAGTAAGAGATGCCTCCCCACACCAGACTCATAGCCGGTATTTGTCGTTGGCCTCCGCCGCAGGAGTGCCCGCCCCGCCCGCCCCGCCCGCGGCGCCCGCGGCGGAACCCGGAACTGTTTCTTGACTGCTCTTACAGTTATGGGTCTACATTCGACATGACCGGCAAGCACGCAGCCGGCAGACGTGAGAAGCGGGGCGGTGAGGTCCGTTGGAGCTGGTGGGGATCGGTGCGCGGGCACGGCGTGAGCCGGCTGGTGTCGCCCTCGTCGACGACACCAGCCGGCTCACGTGGGCGGAGCTCGCCGACCAGGTACGCGCCGTGGCTGCCGAGATGCTTGCCGTCGCGGACGGTGACGGAGCGCGGGTCGCCGTCACCGGTGAGAACCTCATCCCAACCCTTGTCGCGCATGCCGCGGGCATCTGCGCCGGGGTCGGTACCGTGGCGCTGTCCCGCCAGCTCACCGCCGGTGAGTTCGCCGACCTGCTCGTGGACGCCGGCGCGGTGGCCGCCGTCGCCGGGCCGGCTGGCCGCGAGGGCATCGCCAGGGCCGCCACGTCCGCGCGGTTACGTGCCGTAATTGTCCACGGCGTCTCCCCCGGACAGCACCCCGGCTGGACGGACTGGGCGGACTGGACGGGTAGCGACCGGCCGTTGCCGGCCATCGCCAGCCGGCCCGCCCGGCCGCCTCTCGTCTACACATCCGGCACCACCGGGCGGCCGCGGGGCACCGAGGTGCGCTGGACGGCGCCGACCCCCGGCACCGCGGCCGGCTATGCCGCCGCGCTGGCTGCCCGCTCGGCCTTCCCGCCCGGCCCGCATCTCGTGGTCGGGCCGCTGGCGCACAATGGCCCGCTCAGCTGCCTGCGCCATCTGCTGTCCGGGCAGCCCGTGGTCATCCTCGGCCGGTTCGACGCGGAGAATGTGCTGCGGCTCATCGAGGCCCACCGGGTGACGTCGTCGGTGCTGGTCCCGACGCACTTCGCCCGGCTGCTCGCCCTGCCCGCGGACATACGCGGCCGCTACGACGTGACCAGCCTGCGCAGTGTCTCCCACACCGGGTCGGCCTGCCCACCCGACACCAAACGGGCAATGATCAACTGGTTCGGGCCGGTGCTGGTGGAGTCGTACGGAGGCAGCGAGGCGGGCACTGTCTGCCGTATCACAAGCGACGAATGGCTTGCCCGGCCCGGGTCGGTCGGGCGGTGCGTACCACCGTTCGAGGCGGTCGTCCTCGACGCGGACAACGCGCCGGTGGGCGCCGGCGAGATAGGTGTGCTGGGCTTTCGCGCCCCAGCCGACCGGGGCATTCGTTATCACGGCGACCCCGTCAAGACCGCGGCCGCCTACCTCGCGCCCGGCGTGTTCACGCTCGGCGACATCGGCTTCGTCGACGCGGATGGGTACGTCCACATCACCGACCGGCTCGCGGACATGGTCGTCTCCGGTGGGGTGAACCTCTACCCGGCCGAGTGCGAACGTGTGCTGGCCGACCACCCGGCGGTCGCGGACGTGGCCGTGATCGGTGTGCCTGACGCGGACCTGGGCGAGACGCTACGGGCGCTGATCGTGCCCCGTGGAGAACCGCCGGGCCCAGGCGAGCTCGACCGCTTCTGCCGGCTGTCGCTCGCGTCGTACAAATGCCCCAAATCATATGAAATGCTCGCCGAGCTTCCCCGTAACGCCATGGGGAAGCTTGACAAAAAAGCGTTACAACGTTCTTACTGGCGCTCTGAGCGCACCATCGCGGGATGACATCCCGTACATCGGGGCAGCCCACCAGGCATCATGATCAGTCATGATGTCCAGACGGGGCCGCCCGCGGAGAGTGCGCCCATCCGCACACCCGCCGCCCGGCTGACCAGACAGGCAGCCGTCTTCTGATCTCACCTGAAACCTGATGATGCTCTCTAATTAAGTGAAGTTTACTTATACTTCTGATAACCTCCGCTAGGTCGACATCAGCGATCACGGAGGTATCAGGCGTGTGGAGTGAGGTTGTCCCGAACCTGCTCATCGGGTTACGAGAAGGCCTGGAAGCGGGCCTGATCGTCTCGATTCTGGTTGCCACGCTTGTGCGTGCCGGCGAGCGGGCACGCCTGCCCCAGGTCTGGACGGGCGTGCTGGCCGCTGTCGCGCTCTCCGCGAGCTTCGGCGCCGTCCTGACCTTCGCCGCCACCGAGCTGTCGACCAAGGCCCAGGAAGCGTTCAGCGGCATCCTGAGCCTGGTCGCGGTCGGGTTCGTCACCATAATGATCTTTTGGATGCGCAGCTCGGCGCGGGCGCTGTCCAGTGAGATCAGCGAAAAGATCACGGCTGCCCTGGCACTCGGGCCGGGCACGCTGATCATCACCGCGTTCCTGGCCGTCGCCCGGGAGGGGCTGGAGACGTCCCTGTTCGTCTGGACGACCACCCGCGGCGCGTCCGAATCGGTCGCTCCGCTGCTCGGAGCCTGCGCCGGCCTCGCGCTCGCCACCGGTTTGTGCGTCGGCATGTACCGGCGGGCCGTGAAGATCAACCTGACGAAATTCTTCACGCTCACCGGCATCGGGCTCATTGTGATCGCGTCCGGCGTGGCCGGCTACGGCCTACGCGACCTCCAGGAGAGCGGCATCCTGCCCGGCATCGACGCGGCCGCGTTCAACCTCGGCACCACCATCGACCCGAGCTCGTGGTACTCCAGGCTCATCGAGGGCATCTTCAACATCACGCCACGCATGAGCGTGCTCCAGGTCGTCGGCTATCTCGGCTACCTGATCCCGGTCATGGTCCTGTTCGTCCGGGGTGTCCGCCCCGCCCCGGCGGCATCCGCCGCTGTGCCGGCAGCCGCCGGGGCCGAGGTGCCCCAGCCGGCGCCAGCCGAACCAGCACCAGCACCAGCACCAGCACCAGCGGCTACCAGCTCACGGCGGGTGCCCCGGTGGGTACTCCCAGCGGCCCTGGTGGCGGTGCCGGCCGTTGCCGCTGGCGGCGCCATCCTCGCCCTCGGCCCGTCCGCCCCAGCTGGTGGCACGACGATCGAGGCGACCTCCACTTCCTGCGTCACCGCCTGGGAGGCTCCGCATCCGGGTCGAATGATGTTCACTGTCCGCAACACCGGCGGGCAGGCCATGGAGATACGCTTCATCGACCCGGCAAACGGGGCGATCCACGCCGAGATCGAACTGCTCGCGCCGGGCACCAGCCGGACACTGTCCGTGACCATCGGTGGCGGCACCTATGCCTGGCAGTGCCTGTCCGACGGCGGGGAGCCCGTCGTCTCGGCGAGCCGGCGGGTAGCCGGGTCGAGCGCTGGCGGGCAGGCGATCATCCCGGTCACCGAGGAGACCGTGAAGGCACCGGTGGAGGCCTACCGGGCGTTCGTCACCGCCGGCCTGGCCACGCTGCAACGCGACACCGACACGCTCCGGGCTGACATCGAGTCAGGTGACCTCGACGCGGCCCGTCGCGACTGGCTCCCGGCCCATCTCAGCTACGAACGCCTCGGCGCCGCCTACGGCACGTTCGGCGATTTCGACGCGTCGGTCAACGGCCAGCCCGCCGGCCTGCCGGACGGCGTCAGCGACCCGGACTTCGCCGGGTTCCACCGCGTCGAGCACGGGCTGTGGCACGGCGAATCGGTGGACTCGTTGAAGGCGTCCGCCGCGACACTCGCCGATGCCGTCAGTGCGCTCGCCAAGGCCTTCCCGACCCAGGAACTCGATCCGAACGACCTGGCCCTGCGCAGCCATGAAATTCTCGAGAACACCCTCGAGTTCCAGCTCACCGGTGCCGCCGACCAGGGCAGCAACACAACGCTGGCAACGGCCGCGGCGAATGTGGACGGCACCCGCGAACTGTTGACAATCATCACACCGCTGCTGGCGGCCCGTGCGCCAGCGACGCTGGCGGCCTCCGAACGCGAGCTCGACGCGTTCGGATCGCTCCTGGCACGGATCGCCCACCCCGCCGGGACCTGGATCGCCCCGGCCGCCCTCCCCCGCGCCGACCGGCAACGCTTGAACGGCAGCCTCGGCGCGCTGCTGGAAACCCTCGCGCCCATCCCGGACATCCTGGAAATCAGGAGCACCGGATGACCGGGTCCGGCCTGCCCAGCCCCAACACCAGCCCCAACACCGACCTCACCGGCTCCTCTGCCGCACCGTCTGCCGCACCGTCCTCCGGAGTGCCACCCATCATGGCCGAAGCGTCCGAACCATCACCGCCGCCGCGGCAGGCAACCGCCGCTGACACCGCCACCACAGCCGCCACCAGCTGTCCGGTGCCCCGGCGCCGCGCCGGGTTCGCCGGGGGCGCGCTCGGGCGCCGCTCCTTTCTCGCTGGCGCGCTGGCCGCGGGCGCGGCCGTGGGCGCCGCGGGCACCGCGCTGGCCACCACCGCCAACGCCAACGCCGACGCCGGCAGCCCCAGAAGCTCCGACGAGGTGGTCGCCTTCCACGGGAGCCACCAGGCCGGGATCATCACACCACCACCGGCGGCGGCGATGTTCGCGTCCTTCGACGCGATCACGACGGACCGGGCCGGGCTTGTCGACCTGTTCAGGACAATCACCGAACGGGCCCGTTTCCTGACTGCCGGCGGCACCCCGGTCGACCTCGGCACGACCGCCCCGCCGTCGGACAGCGGCATCGTCGGGCCCGTGGTGCCCCCGGACGCGCTGACCGTCACCGTCGGTGTGGGCGCATCCCTGTTCGACAACCGCTTCGGCCTGGCCGACCGAGCGCCGCGTCACCTCACACCGATGCGCACCTTCCCCAACGACAACCTGGACGCCACGCAGTGCCATGGCGACATCAGCCTTCAGCTGTGCGCGCACAGCCGCGACACCGTGCTGCACGCGCTGCGTGACATCGCCCGGCACACCCGCGGCGGCATGCAGCTGCGGTGGCGCATCGACGGCTTCCAGAACCAGCCCCGGCCGTCGGGAGCCCAACGCAACCTGCTCGGCTTCAAGGACGGCATCGCCAATCCGGACGTGACCAGCGCCGCCGAGCTGGACCGGCTGGTCTGGGTGCACGGCGGCGACGAGCCCGCCTGGACCACAGGCGGCTCCTACCAGGTTATCCGGGTCATCCGGATGCTGGTGGAGTTCTGGGACCGGGTCTCCCTCAACGAGCAGGAAATGATGATCGGCCGGCGCCGGGACACCGGCGCGCCGCTGGACGGCACCGCCGAGACCGACACCCCGGACTACGCGGGCGACGCCGACGGAAAGATCATCCCGCTCGACGCGCACATCCGGCTGTCCAACCCCCGCACCGCCGAGACCGCCGGCTCCCGTATCCTGCGCCGCGGCTACAACTACGACCGGGGCATCGACACCAACGGCAACCTCGACATGGGCCTGGCCTTCTGCTGCTACCAGCAGGACATCGCCCGCCAGTTCGAGGCGACCCAGACCCGGCTCATCGATGAACCGCTGGTCGACTACATCAGCCCGACCGGTGGCGGCTACTTCTTCGTCCTGCCCGGCGTCCGGGACGCCGCCGACCACCTCGGCCGTGCTCTGCTCACCTGACCCTGGACGCCGGCCTGGCCGGCAGAGGACGAGCTGGTGGCGGGCCGGGACCAGGTAACACCGGCCCGCCACCGGCCATGATCGCCGCTATCAGGCACACACCCAATAACCGATTCCGGGCCTGCCCCGGACCCGGCCTACCGTCTTCGCTCGGTCAGGCCTTGACAGCGACGGCTACCGCGTCGGCGAGGCTGGTGGTGGGGCGGCCGAGCAGGCGGCGCAGGTCGCCGCTGTCGGTAGTCAGCTCGCCGCGGCCGATGCCGAGATCCGAGTCGGCGAGCAGGCTTGCGAAGGCCTCGGGGACACCAACGTCGACGAGAGCTTTGGTGTACTCCTGGGCAGGCAGGTTCTGGTAGACGACCGTCCTGCCGCTCTGGCGGGAGACCTCGGCGGCCAGCTCGGTCATCGTGAAGGGCTCGTCACCGCCCAGTTCGTACACGGCGCCCGCCTGGCCGGCGCCCAGCAGGACGGCAGCCGCCGCGGCGGCGAAGTCGGCGCGGGTGGCGCCGGCGATCCGGCCGTCGCCCGCGGCGCCGAGGAGCACGCCGTGTTCGAGCGCGGGAGCGAGGTTGTCGGTGTAGTTCTCGATGTACCAGCCGTTACGCAGGAAGACGAACGGCAGGCCGGAGTCGCGGATGATCGACTCGGTGGCCTTATGCTCCGTGGCCAGCGCCAGACCGGTGGTGTCGGCGTTGAGGATGCCTGTGTACGCGATGAGGCCGACGCCGGCCGCGACGGCCGCATCCACGATGTTGCGGTGCTGGGCCGCGCGCTGGCCGACCTCGTTGGAGGAGATCAGCAGCAGTTTGTCCGTGCCGGCGAGGGCCGTGGCGAGCGTCTCGGGCCTGGTGTAGTCGGCCTCCCGAACCTGCACGCCGCGGGCGGCGAGGTCGGCGGCCTTCTCAGGGCCGCGCACGGCCGCGACGACGTCGCCGGCGGGCACGCCGCGTTCCAGCAGCTCCTCGATGACAAGGCGGCCGAGGTGCCCGGTGGCGCCGGTAACAGTGATCATAGCTTTCTCCCTGGCGGCCGATCTGGCGTTGCCTGCCCGTGCGGTAGGCACTCCAGGAGTGTACTAACTATTTGTAAGTGCAGTTATATTGGTTAGTACGGTTGATGGGGATGGCGCCCTGAATCGCTACAGTGGGTACCATGAACCGCTCGACCCCTACGACGGCCGCGTCCGCCGACCCGGCGGACGCTCTGGCCGCCGACGTCTTCGCCCGCGCATGCCCTTCGCGGCGGACGATGGAGACCGTCACCAGCAAGTGGGGGGTCCTCGCCCTGGCAGCGTTGACCCAGGGCGAATACCGGTTCAACGCGCTGCGCCGCAGAGTCGACGGGGTCAGCGAGAAGATGCTGTCGCAGACGCTACAGGCGCTGGAACGCGACGGGTTGGTCCGCCGGGACGTCCAGGCGACCATCCCACCACGCGTGGAGTACAGCCTGACGCCGCTCGGCGTGCGCATCGCGGCGAAGCTGCGCGAGCTGATAGAGCTCATCGAGAGCGAGATGCCCGCGGTGATCGCGGCCCAGACGTGCTACGACCGCGCGAAGCCCCCTGCCTCGTCGGCCTGACGTTCCTGGCGTCAGGCTGCCGGACAACGTCTGGCAGTGCCTGTTCACCATTGCCGAA
>NZ_CAKJTR010000024.1:10377-12677 GCF_917627355.1 Protofrankia sp. Cj3
CAGTACAACCGCCGTCCAACCGGGAGACACCATCACTGTCACCGAGGAACCGATCCTCATCGACCACCAGCCATAGGGCGTTCCCCACCCAGCCAGCTGGCATGGCCGCAGGCCCCGCAGCGTATTCCGGCCGGAGGGATTCCGGTGTGATCTCCTGCCTGGCGCCTGGCGACCGGTTACTATAGCCAGACACAAGAAACTTCGGGAGGCGTCATGGTCACGCAGGAGCCCGGCACCCGCGCCCGTTGCCCCGGCCCGTCCGCTCAGGACTACCTCGCCGCGGACACCCGGCCCGTGCCCAGCGTCCTGCGGCTCACCGTGAACGAGTACCTCGGCAACGAGGATATCGATGCCGAGCGCTACATCTCCCCCGCCTGGCATCGCCTGGAGGTCGAGAAGCTCTGGCGGCGAGTCTGGCAGTTCGCCTGCCGGGAGGAGGACATCCCCGAGGTCGGTGACCACGAGATCTACGAGATCGCCGACGACTCGCTATTGATCGTGCGGACCGCCCCGACCGAGATCCGGGCCTTCGTCAACGCCTGCCTGCACCGCGGGCGCAAGCTGCGCACCACCAGCGGGCACGTTCCGGAGTTCCGCTGCCCATTCCACGGGTTCACCTGGAACATCGACGGCACCCTCAAGAGCATCCCGTGCGCCTGGGACTTCCCCCACGTCGACCGGGAGAAATTCAGCCTGCCCGAGGCGAGGGTCGCCACCTGGGGCGGCTTTGTCTTCATCAACATGGATCCCCACAGCGAGCCGTTCGAGACCTTCGCCGGCGACCTGCCGGACCACTTCACCCGGTGGCCGCTGGAAGACCGTTATACCTCGTTACACATCGCGAAGGTCCTGCCCTGCAACTGGAAGATCGGGCAGGAGGCCTTCATGGAGGCCTTCCACGTGATCGGCACCCACCCGCAGCTACTGGCCTGGATGGGCGACGCCAACTCCCAGTACGACGTGGTGGCCAGCGCCAACTGGGACCGCACGATCACCGTGCAGGGCGTGCCGAGCCCGCATCTGGCGGGCGGCGTGACCGAAGAGGATGTCCTGGAGAGCTTCTACTTCTCACGCGGCTTCTACGCCTCGACCCAGGGCCGGGACCTCACCGCGGCTGGCGGCGACCTGCCGGAGATCCCAGCCGGTGGCACGGCCCGCGCGGTGCTCGCCGACCAGATGCGCGCCCAGTTGAGCGCGCTCTCCGGCGAGAGCTACGCGGAGGTCACCGACAGCGAGCTGCTGGACGCGGTCAACTATATTCTCTTCCCGAACTTCCACCCCTGGGCGGGGAAAAAATCGAATATCGTCTATCGGTTCCGGCCCTACGGTAACGACCCCGACCGTTGTGTTGCCGAAATCTTCTTCCTGTCGGGATGGCCCAAGGGCACCCCGCGCCCGGCCCCGGCGAAGATCCGATGGGTGCCCGCGGGCATGAACATGGCGGACGTTGCCGAACTCGGTCTGCTGGGCCCGGTCTTCGACCAGGACCTCGCCAACCTGCCGTTCGTCCAGCAGGGCCTGAAGGCGACCCGCAAACCAGGCATAACGCTCGCGGACTATCAGGAAAGCCGCATCCGGCACTTTCACCATCTGCTCGACACGTGGATGTCACGCTGACCGCTCAGGTGACGGTAACGCCGTCCGGCATCGTGCTGGCCGTGGCCGAGAGCGAGACCGTCTTCAGCGCCGCCCGGCGGCACGGCCTGTGGTGGCCGACCGTCTGCGGCGGGCTCGGCACCTGCCGTATCTGCGTGCTGCGGGTCAGCGCGGGGGCCGACAACTGCGGCCCCGTTGACGATCGTGAACAGGAGGGGCTGACCGCCATCGGTCCGGAGGCGGACGGGCGCCTCCGGCTGGCCTGCCGGCTGCGTGTGACCGGCCCGGTCGTGGTCGTCAAGCGCGGCGTACGCCGTGTGGAGGAACTGCGCGGCCTGGAGGAGCTGTGAACGTGCGGTGAACGCAAAACCCATGAGCCTGACTCATCCGATCACCAAACAGGTGTACACGCTGACCGACACCGGGCTGGTCGAGGTCCACGACCCGATGACCGGCCAGCGCGGCCTGTTCGACTCCGAGGGCCGCTGGCAGTCGGGCGAGATCCGTCACGCGGACCTGCAGATCACCGGCTGGGTCGGCCGCCGCGCCCGGCCGCGGGACGGGAAAACCCCGCCATGAGCACCGCCGGGCGCCACACTCGGGTGGTGACGCTGGCCCGCCGTCCCGGTCCGGGCGGACCGGCGCCCGAGGACTTCACGCTCACCGAACGAGCAGTGCCCGAGCTGGGTGCGGGCCAGCTTCTC
>NZ_CAKJTR010000024.1:13100-14145 GCF_917627355.1 Protofrankia sp. Cj3
GTCCGCAACGCCTTCATGAGCGTTGACCCGTCGATGCGGGGTCGCCTCGAGGAGACCGAGAAGCACTACACGACCAACTTCGCCGTCGGCGAGCCGCTGGACGGCTCCGCCATCGGGCGGGTGCTCGCGAGCCGCGTTCCCGGTATCCACCCAGGCGCGTGGGTGCGCCACCGGCTCGGCTGGCGGGAGCTGGCGATCGTCGAGGCGACGCCGGGAAGCCCCGCGGCGTTCAGCGCCGTCGACGCCGCGCGCGCCGCGCCATCGGCCTGGCTCGGCATCCTCGGCCAGACCGGTTTCACCGCCTATGCCGGGTTGCTGCGTGCGGGCAAGCTGGCCAGGGGGGACGCTGTCTTCGTCTCCGCGGCCGGCGGGGCGGTCGGCAGCGCGGTCGGCCAGCTCGCCCGGCTGCTGGGTGCCGCCAGCGTCATCGGCAGCGCGGGCAGCGTGGCCAAGTGCCACCTGCTTACCACGGAGCTCGGCTTCGACGCCGCGGTCGACTACCGCGCGGAACCGATCGCGGCCGGGCTCGGGCGGGCCGCGCCGGACGGCATCGACCTGTACTTCGACAACGTCGGCGGCGACCACCTGGTGGCCGCGCTGCATGCCCTCCGGGTCGGCGGCCGGGTCGTCCTCTGCGGCATGATCTCCCAGTTCACCTCGACGGCACCCCGGCCCGGTATCGACCACCTCATCCAGGCTGTGCTCAGACGGGTGACCCTACGCGGGTTCATCATCCGCGACCACGAGGACCTGCGGACGGAGTTCACCGACCGTGTCTCGGGCTGGCTGCGGACCGGCGAGCTCGTATCCAGACAGACGGTCGTGGACGGCCTGGAAAACGCGTCCGCAGCCTTCCTCGGGATGCTACGGGGTGACAACGTCGGCAAGATGCTCGTCCGTGTCGACCCCGACGTCGAAGCATGACCGAAAGCCGCACAATCCGCCGGCCGCGGGTCTGGGAACGTGTGGTCGACGCTGAGGTCCTGGACGCCGAATCGACCGCGGCAGCGCCCAAGCCAAGGGTGCGGTAACAGACCTCGCCAAC
>NZ_CAKJTR010000024.1:14719-16033 GCF_917627355.1 Protofrankia sp. Cj3
GCGGCAGAGCCGTTCAGAGCCGCTGGGTGCGGAAGAACGCGCGGACGTCGTCGACGAGCAGCTCGGGCTCCTCCATCGCCGCGAAGTGGCCGCCCCGGGCCATATCCGTCCAGTGACACAGGGTGGGGAAAGCCGCCTCGCACCAGCTACGAGGAGCCCGGACCATTTCGGCCGGGAACGCGGCATGGCCGAGCGGGACCGTGATCGGCGGGGGCGTGTGGCGCCGGCCGGGACCGATCGACTCGTAGTAGAGGCGGGTCGACGAGTTGATCGTCCCGGTCAGCCAGTAGATCGAGATATTGTCAAGCAGCCGGTCGTGACTGAAGCGAGATTCGATCGTGCCGTTGCAGTCGCTCCACCCGTGGAACTTCTCCACGATCCAGCCGGCGAGCCCGGCCGGCGAGTCGACGAGGCCGTAAGCCAGCGTCTGCGGCTTCGTCCCCTGGATTTTCTGGTAGCCGGTCTCGTGGTCGGCGAAATGCTTCACCCGGGCCAGGATGGCCAGGTCCGCTTCGTCCAGGCCGGCGGTCGGGTCGTTGCGGTCCGGTGGCGGCGCCGGCAGCAGGTTGAGGTGGATGGCCCGTACTCGCTCGGGGGACAGGCCGGCAGCCGTGGTGGTGACCGCGCTGCCCCAGTCGCCTCCCTGCGCGAAGAAGCGCTCATAGCCCAGGCGGGTCATGAGCTCCAGGAAAGCGGACGCAGCCCGGATGATGGTCCATCCCCGCTCGGTCGTCGGACCCGAGAAGCCGTAGCCGGGCAGGGACGGGACGGGACGACGACATGGAAGGCGTCGGCCGGGTCACCACCGTGGTTTGCCGGGTCGGACAGGGGGCCGAGCACCTGCCAGAACTCCGCCACCGAGCCCGGCCAGCCGTGGGTCAGCAGCAGGGGCCTCGCCGTCGGTTCGGGAGAGCGTGCATGGATGAAATGGATGCGCTGCCCGTCGATCCCGGTGGTGAACTGAGGAAAGGCGTTGGCCCGGGTCTGGAAGCCCGACCAGTCGTAGTCGTCCTTCCAGTACCGGCACAGCTCGACCAGGAAATCGCGTTCGGTGCCGTACTCCCACCTGGTGCCGGGTATCTGGTCGGGCCACCTGGTCCGGGCCAGCCGGTCACGGAGATCGTCGATCTCGGCGGTGGTGACGCGCACATCGAAGGGTTCGATGGTCGGTGGGGTCATGGCCTGGTCCATTCGCGGGTCACGCCGGTGGGGGTCGATGGGCACGCTGTGGGTCTTTTAGCTGTGGGTCTTTTACAGGTCCGGCTGACGGGTCATCGACAACCATCTCCCAAAATAAAAAAATTATATGACTAA
>NZ_CAKJTR010000024.1:16210-22334 GCF_917627355.1 Protofrankia sp. Cj3
TTGCGGATCAAAGGACCAGGGTGGCTCTCTGCGCCGCCTTGCGACGCACGCGCCCCAGCCCCGCTCTTTGATCTACACCCCTGTTACCGGAGCCTCCTACCCGGCGCCGTGCTCCGTGCCGTAGACCGCTCTGGACAAGCAACGGTCGAGCACCGTGATGAACTCCGGGACGGTCCAGCTCCCCCGGTCGCTGTGGCCGAGGTCGTCGACGCCGAGATCCTGGACGTCGAATCGGCCGCGGCAGTGCCCAAGGGTGAGGTAGCAGACCTCGCCGGCAGCATGGCGACGCAGGTAGAGCACGGGCTGGCGAGCGTCCGCGGAAGCGGGCACCTGCCCTTCGGCGAAGCCCCGGGACGGCCCGCGGTAGCGGGTGTGCAACAGCACGTCGATCGGCGGGTGCAGCTCACTGACGTACAGCTCGTCGCTGACCTGGAAGGGGCTGATCCCCGCGACCAGCGGATGATCCGGCTGGGTGATCTCGACCTGATAGGGCGCGATCGGGGGGTGGCCGAGGAACTGGCTGCCCAGCACCGCGGCCACCGCTCCGAACACCCGCGGCGTCGTGAACAGACGCTCCCCGCCCGGCGTGGGCGCCTCGATCGCCGCGTTGGTGGCGTGCAGTGCCAGCCACCGCCCGCCGCGCGCCACGAAGTCCACCAGAACCCGCTGCTGCTCACGGCTGGGACGCACGTCACAGGTGTAGGTGACGAGCAGGTCTGCGGACTCGATCGCATCGATGCGGGCGTAGTCCTCGAAGACCCGGGTGCGCACCCGCTCGTGTCTTCCCAGGCGCTCAAGAAGGTGTAACCGCGCGAAGTCGAAGTCGTGCCAGCGCCCGCCGCACACGAGTACGGCCTCCACCCGGCCGGCCGGTCCCGCCATGGCTCGCAACCGCCGGTTCTAGAACTGCACGCGGGTGACGAGCCCGCCGTCGACCACGAGGTTGACCCCGTTACAGAATGCGGCCCGGGGGCTTGCCAGGAAGGCGACGGCTGCCGCGACGTCCTCAGGGCGGCCGTACCTGCCAACAGCGATCTTGGCCAGGACCTCCGCGTAGACCTCCGGCCGCTGCTCCCGGATCTTCTCCCAGTCGCCGCCGGGGAATTCGATCGGCCCGGGGGAGACCGTGTTGACCCGGATCCCCCGCGGCGCGAGGGTCCGCGCGAGCGCCGCGGAGTGGTGCAGCACGGCCGCTTTGATAGCCGAGTAGGCGTTGGCCGATGCCGGCCGCACCGTGTCGAAGGCGTTCGTCGTGCCGATCGCGATGATCGAGCCACCGCCGTCGGCGAGGTGCGGCACCGCGGCCTCGGCGAGCCGGACGAACGGCAGCAGGTCACCGTCCAGGCTGCGCTGCCACTGGCCAGGGTCCTTGGCCGCGCCGGCGGATACGTTGGACACGACGATGTCCAGCCCGCCCAGTTCCGCCGCGGCGCCGTTGACGAAAGTGGTGAGCGCGTCGGTGTCGCTGACGTCGAAGGGCTCGGCACACACCTGGGCACCGTCGGCACGCAGCTCGGCCGCGGCCTTCTCCAGGCCTTCGGCGCCGCGGGCGCACAGGGCAAGCGAGCAGCCCTCCTGGGCCAGCGTCGCCGCGATCGCCCGGCCGAGTCCTCGGCTGGCGCCCGTCACCAGCGCCCGCCGCCCCGCCAATTCAAGATCCATTACCTGTCACCTTTCATCGACCGTCGATGCGTTGCCCACATATCCCGCGTGTTCAGTGGGGCAATCATCAGCGCTGTGGGTACCGGTACGGCGGGCATCAGTACGGCGCTATTCCGCCGCTCACAGTGATGCACTCGTTGTGCAGATAGGGCACCTCGTCGCTGAGGATCCACGCCGCGGCCGCCGCGATCTCCGCGGGAGTGGCGTACCGGCCGAGCGGCACCGCGCGTTCCATGCCGCCCCTGAAAGCCGTCTCGCCCACCCCGGCCAGCGTCCCAAGGCCGGCGCCCAGCGAATCCATCATGCGGGATTCGACGACGCCCGGCGCCAGGGTGTTGACCCGGATTCCAGCACCCGCGACCTCCAGGGACAGGCAGCGGGCCATGCCGTGCACGGCATGCTTGGAAGCATTGTAGATCGCTGTTCCACCGGCCCCCATCAGCGCCGCGATGGACGCGGTGAAAAGTATCGAGCCGCCGTTGCCCTGGGCCACCAGCTGCCGTACCGCAGCCTGCGCTGACAGAAAGGCCCCGAGCACGTTGACGGCGAAAACCCGGTGGTAGTCAGCCGGATCGAAATCCGCCACCGGCCGCACCATGCACTCCACGCCGGCATTGGCATGGTAATGGTCCAGTTTTCCGAAGGCCTGGACAGCCGCGTCGACACTGGCCTGCGCGCCGGCCGGCGTGGTTATGTCGACGCCGACGCCCACGGCGTCACCACCGATGGCCCGCGCGACCGTCCCGGCGGCGGCGTCGTCGAGGTCTGCGACCACGACCAGTGCCCCTTCCGCCGCAAGCCGCCGGCTGACCGCCGACCCGATCGCACCCGCACCGCCGGTGACGACCACCGACCGACCGCTGAGTCCCGCGAGCATCCCGATCCCTTCTTGAAGTCTGTCTCACGTCGTGGGTCCGGCTCACCGCGCCCAGACGGCCCCTGGCCGTGTTCTCGGACGAACCGATACAGCCCGTATCGCGGTCGGCCTCGACCAGGGCTCGTTGCCCGGGAACTTCTTCGGCAGACTCCGGACCCGGAGCACGGGAGCTGCCGCTATCGGGCTCCTCGCCCGAGAGCGGCCGAGGAGCAGCCGGGGACACGGCGCTCCCTCCGGGGCTACTTTTGTGATGGCGACAACAGTAACTGCCCTTGGCCGTCCCGCCAATATCTGTCCATAGGTTCCGTGCGGGCGGCACCGTCCGGTGGCGGAAAAATCAATGACAAAGCGTCGACCATTAATCGACAGTGAGTATCCGTTCGGACACGGCATCCAGCGCGCGGCGTAGCGCCTTCGGCGGCTGCTGGCTCAACGGGCCGTCGTCCATGCGCATCGGATGGATGGCGAGCAGCAGGTGGTTGAGGGTACGCGCGGCCAGTGACTGGGTGGCATGCTTGGCCACGGCGGAACGCCGCGTGGCCGGCACCCGCGCGGAGACGATGTAGTCGAACGACCGCTCGATGTGCAGTTCCTCGAAGTCCCGCCGCAGCGTGCGCGCCTGCTGGGTCGCGCCGGGCATGTGCAGGTAGAGCAGCCGCGCCTCGTCGGGGTGGGCCTCGATCCAGTCCCAGACCGCGGCGGTGACCCGCCTGAGCGCGGTGAAGTCACCGGGCTCGTCATCGGAGCGAGCCGCGGCGACGACGGCGTTGGTCGCGCCGACCACCCGCCGCAGCGCCACGTCGAACAGCTCCTCCTTGCCGGAGAAGTGGTAATAGACAGCGGTGGGGACGACCTGGGCCGCTGCCGCGATGTCCTGGACACTCGCCTCGTCGAACCCCTTGCGTGCGAACACCCGGATGGCGGCGCTGATAATAATCTGGCGTCTGGATGGCCGGTGGGCCGGCGGCCTGCCCCGCTCGGGCAGGTCTGCGGGCTCCGCCACGGTGAACGCCTCCCGACCGTCTGTTGCTGTTCGCAGAGCCATGCCGGCCCAGGTGTCCCGCAGCTTTCAGGAGTAATCTGCCACATGACCGCGAGCACCGACCGGAGCGGTGAACCACGACGACCGGCACACCGGCCATCCCGCCGCCCTGATGTCATCGAGGCTGCCACCCGGCTGTTTGCCATGCGTGGCCTGGAAACGGTCACCGTTGCCGACATCGCCGACGAAGCCGGGATGACGCCGGCTGCCGTCTACTACCACTTCCCGTCCAAGGCTGACATTCTACTGGAGGCCATGCGGAGCTTCAGCGATGCCTTTGTCAGGGAACTGGATGCCCAGATCACCGGACCGGCCGCCGACGACGGCCCCATCGGTGATCTGCTGACCAGCATGCTGGGCTGGCTCGACGGCCAGCGCCTCGCCGGAACGGTCTACTTCGTGACATCGTCCGGGGCGAATCTCGCGGCGGAGGCGTTGCGCCGGGAAACCCGGGTCCGCCTGATGGAGCTGCTTACCCAGGCGGTGCGCACGGCCCGGCTCCCCGCCCAGCGCATACCGGCGGCAGAAGCCGGTGTGATGGCGACAGGCCTGCTGTCTCTGATCGAAACGGCGGCGGCATCCTGGCTGGCCGAGGACGCCATCCTCGAAGGGCTCGGCCGACGCCGTTTCCTGCGGGAGACCGCCGCGCTGGCCGAGCGCATCGTCGGCACCTGACGTCAGCTGGGCTGACGATGACTGTTGAGCTATGCCTCGTCTGAACTATGCCTCGTCGGCATCGGCTGCCGGTGAGGCTGGTTCCACCGGCAGGGCTGGCTCCGCGGGGGCGGATGCCGGTGCCGGGATGTCGACATGCGGCGCCGGAACATCACCAGAAACGGTACCGGAAGCTGGCGGGCCGGGCCGCGCCTGGCCCGCCAGCAGGGACCGCGCGAGCTGGAGACCGGCGCTGCCCTGGGAGAGCGCCTGGGTCAGCAGCTCGCCGATACCGGTCGCGCCATTGAGGAGGATCATCTGGTCGACGTCGCCGAACGGCTTCGCCGCCGCCTCGACGATGGCCGGCCACTGCTCGGCGAGCTGCTGGCCGATCACGGCCTCCTGGTTCACCGACAGGGCGTCCGCCCGCGCCCTGATCCCCGCGGCCTCCGCCAGCCCCTTGGCCTGCAGGGCGTCCGCCTCGGCATCACCGACGGCGCGCCGGGCATGCGCCTGGGCATCACCGAGGGTACGGGTCGACTCGGCCTGCGCCGCCGCCAGCAAGGTCGCCTCCCGGGCGCTCGCCTCAGCCGCGCTGATCTGCGCGTCGCGGCTGGCACGGGCCAGGGTGATCTGCTCATAGGCACGGGCGTCCGCCGGCTTGCGGATCGTCGTCTGCAGCCGCTGTTCCTCCAGGTCCGCCTCAAGCTGGGCAACCTTGGTCTGCTCGACCACGACCTGCTGGTGAGCGGCTGCTTCCGCCAGCGGGCCGGCCTGCTGCCCTCGCGCGGCGGCCTCGTCGACCTCGGCTTGGAAACCCGACTGCTTGATGGAGCTGTCCCGGGCCGCTTCCGCTTTGAGCGCCGCGGCGACCTGTTCCTGCTCGGTCGCCTCACGGTCGGCCTGCGCCTCGGCGATGCGCGCCTGGGCGGCCACGGCGGCGACGTGCGGGCGGCCGAGATTCTTGATGTAGCCGGTGGGATCGTCGATCTCCTGGATCTGCAGGGAGTCAACGATCAGCCCGAGCTTCTGCATCTCCATACCGGAACTCGCCCGGGTCAGCGCCGTCAGTTTCTCCCGGTCCCTGATCATATCCTCAATGGTGAGCTGGCCGACTATCGCCCGGAGATGGCCGGTGAAAACATTGTGCACCCGGTCATCCATCTTGTCCTGCTGGTCAAGGAATCTCCGGGCGGCGTTGGCGATCGAGGCGTAGTCATCCCCCACCTTGAA
Organism: Protofrankia sp. Cj3; assembly: GCF_917627355.1. Lineage (NCBI taxonomy): Bacteria > Bacillati > Actinomycetota > Actinomycetes > Frankiales > Frankiaceae > Protofrankia > Protofrankia sp. Cj3. The sequence goes on from NZ_CAKJTR010000024.1 coordinate 21,679, forward strand.
AATCACCACACCGCGCACGCCGACCGGGATGCCCTGCTGGCTGACACAATCGGTACTCAACTGAGCGGCTCGAAGATCCAATGACAGGCGCCGCACGTTCTGCCCGCCCGGGAACACCAGCACCCCTTTCCCGGTGATAATCTTGAAACCCAGGCTTTCCGCCACGGCGTTGTCCGGATTTTTGTACGCCCGTAAGCCGGAGATAATCAGCGCTTCGTTGGGTTCCGCCACCCGCCACATCAACTTGATAACGCCGATGATGCCGATGACACCCGCACCCACCGCGATGAGGATCGGGACCACGCGATCTCCTCTGTTGAGACCCGGATTTGCTGAAACTTACGAGAATGCGCTGGCCAGAAGCCAGAATGGCGTACCCAGCGGTGGTCCTCACAACCTGGTGACGATCACGGTACGGGGCGGGTGATACTCCACGATAAGCACGCGGGAGCCGATCGCGATGGTCACACCGTCCTCAGCGGCATAAGCATGGAACGCCTCCGCGCCACCACGCACGGAAACCATCACCTCGCCCACCATATCCGGCCTGATTGTCCCGGTCACCCGAGCCGTCTTGCCCAGCATGATCTGATCGGCCATGCACTCTCCCACTCGGTATCGGGATAGAGCATAGGCACTCAGAGCGTGTGTGAGAT
>NZ_CAKJTR010000024.1:22944-23528 GCF_917627355.1 Protofrankia sp. Cj3
CATGGTTCCCGACCGTAGGCCCGTGGCGAACAGCCCATACACCATTGTCGGGAGCATGACGATCCAATGCGATCGGATCAGGTGCCGCGGCGGGCACGGCCACCGGCAGCGGTCAGGATGGAGGCTCGCCCGGGGCTCCGCTCCGCCAGGCGTCGGCACCGGCTGACGTGGCCGCGGCCGTGGCGGCCCTGGCCTGCTGGAGTTTCACCTTCGCGATCTCACTGGGCGGCACCTCCAGCTGCCGCGCCCACTGCCGGGTCGCCGACACCACGGCGACGCTGACCAGAGCCATGCCCGCAGCTCCCAGCAGGCCGCCGATACCGACGAGCAGCCCTCCGCCCACCAGCAGCCGCCGGCTGGGCTGAATGCCACGGCCGTATGTCTGCGCACCCATATATCCGCCGCCTTGTCGTCCGGTACCTTTCCGGCACCGTGCCGTCGGTCAGCCGGTGGTTTGACGGTGCCACCACCACGAGACCCGCGACATCAGCCCGGAGCTTTCCCGTCACCGATTCTGGCCGCTCGGGGCCGCGGCGCATCACCCGCCGCGAGTGATTCAGGACCGGTGATTCAGGACCGCGGGC
>NZ_CAKJTR010000024.1:23920-42117 GCF_917627355.1 Protofrankia sp. Cj3
TGGGTGGGATGCGGACGGCCGGGTGGCCCCCCGCATCCCACCCGCTGTCAGCCGTGCCGGGTGGTCTCAGCCGTCGGCGGGGACGGCCGAGACCACCGTGACCGTGCCGGCCCCGCCGTCCACCGTCACCTCGACACCGTCGCGCAGCCGCGCGGTGCCGTCGCCCACCGAGATGACACACGGGATGCCGAGCTCGCGGCAGACCACGACCGCGTGGCTGTTGAGGCCGCCCACGTCCACCACGGCCGCGCCAGCCACCAGGAACAGCGGCGTCCACGCCGCGTCCGTGATGGGGGAGACCAGGACCTCGCCGGGCTCGAGGGCGTCGCAGCCGGCCAGATCGGTGATGATGCGGACCCGGCCGGTGTAGACACCGTGGCTGCCCCCGACGCCGGTGAACACCTCCCCCACCGCCGCGGCCGGGCTCTCGCGGTCCCGCCGCGGCCAGGTGGCGATGTCGGGGTCCTCGGCGACGAAGAACGGCGGCTCCAGCTGGGCCAGTCCGGCGTACTCGACCAGCCGCCGCGCGATCACCGGCGTGAAACGGCCGGGGTCGGTGAGGTAGCCGTCGAGCTCGTCCGCGAGCAGCATCATGATGTCCTCGGGATGGGCGAAACGACCGGCCTCGACGCCGCGGCGGCCCAGCTCGCGGATTGCCATGCGGATCTCGTGCAGCGCCGCGACGCAGTTGGACTTGGTGCGTTCCCGCGCGGGCATCCAGACGTCGACCGCCCGCATACCGATGTCGAAGGTGGCAAGAGCCTCGGCGTTGCCAGCGAGCGCCTCGCGGATCTCCGCCGCGATCCGCGCGCGGCGGGCGGCGAGCATGTCGTGACGCAGGGCCGGCGACTCCGAGTCCGGGCTGGTGCGGAGCCGGTCGACCAGGGCAAGCGCCGCGGCGGGATCCACCTCCCACGCCAACGAGTGGATGTCCCACTCGTTGGGGCCACGGTCACCGTAGCTGTCGAGGAAAGCGGCGAAGGCGTCCCGGAAGAGGGCAACATCGCCCGTGGCGTCCTCGCTCAGGGCGATCGCCACCGTGGCTGGGCCCTTGTCGAACAGCGTGGTCAGCTCGGTGGACCCGGTCACGGCGCGGGACAGGTCCCACAGGCCCACCGCGGGCGAGGCGGAGTCGATGCCGCCGATACCACTGATCACATCGAGCAGGTCGCTGCCGCGTCCCACACTTTCGCAGATCGGCCCGAGGATACCGGGGCCGAAACTCGCCGGGAGGCTGGAGAACACGTGCCGGTAGAAGATGCTCTTCTCGCTCTCGTCGAGCAGAGCACGGACCCGGGCGACCAGTTCGCTCTCGGAGAGCGTCGTGAGATCGGGCCGTTCGCGACGCCACGCCCGCACGCGATCACGATCGGTCATGGCATCGGTGAACTCCGTGGTCGCGAGGAGCCGCTGCACCGAAGCGCCGGCCGCCGCCGCGCGCTCGGCGTCGACGTCGTCGGGATGCGCGACGTAGGGCGGGATGTCGGGCCGTTCCCCGACGAAGGCCCGGTCGGTCTGCTCGACCGGCATCCCCAGCCGCAGCGAGAACAGCCGCATGTGCGACAGGTTGAGGTAGAAGTAGCCTCCGAACAGCCCCGCGATCTCGGGCCGGTCCGCCGACATCTCGTCGGGGCGGTAGACCCCGATGTCGATGAAACCCTGCCGCCACGCCCGCAGGACGCTGACATAGGCGAGTGTCCAGCCCAGGGGGCTCGCGGGCGCGGGCAACGTCTCGCCCGCGTTGGCCCTGGTGTAGTGGGGCAGCCGCGGGCTGCGCTCCCAGTCTGCGACCCAGCTCTGCACGGCGCGTCCTCTCTCCGCTGATGCCAGGCGCCAGTACGGACACACATGTAATGGCCGGCACGAATGTGACGGCCATTACATGGCACTAACTATGTGTTGTCAACAGAAAGTCTGCGATGCGCACGCCTGCACGGCCGGGCTCACCCGGCCCGGCCGAGATCCTCGACCAGCTCGATGACGTTGCCCTCGGGATCAGCCCAGAAGGCGATCAGCCGCCCGCTCGCCTCGACCAGCTCCGGCTCTGACAGCGGGCTCGCTCCCCCACGACGCATCCGCTCGGCGGCCCCCACCGCATCGGCGGCGTACAGGGTGAGGTAGGACAGGCCGCGGCGGGCGGTCAGCGGCACAGCCGGCGCGAGCGGGCCCGTGCCGGTGGCGGGCCGCAGCAGCTTGATCCGCTCCCCCCACGGGGTGCGCAGCCAGACCACGGTGGCCGCCGCCCCCAGGCCCAGTTTGGCGTTGAGCTCGGCAGGCACGTCCGAACGGTGCGCCTCGGTACAGCCGAGCGCCTCACGGTAGAAGCGGACCATGCCCACCAGGTCGTCGACGACGATCCCGACCTCCAGCGGCCGGGTCATCACCAGCGCCGGGGTGGACGAGGGCGGGGTGGCCATCGCCCCTCCTCCCCGCGCCTTCTCGACCGCACGTCACCGTGACACCCATCACAGCCGAGAAACTAAATACTGTCAATAGTAAGAACGTCCGACGCCGGGGAGAACCGGCCATGTCCCCGCAGGAGCGCACGCAGCCCCGCGGCGAGCCGGGGCGCGATCCGCTCGGGCGGCTCGGCACGCAGCCGCTCGGAGATGACCTCGATCGACATACCCACCTCGGGACGGCGGCGGGCCGCGGCCGCCAGCAGACCGGTCAGGTCGAACTCGCCGTCACCGAGCGGCCGCCGGTTGGCCAGGCAGTCAGCCAGCAGATCGTCGTCCTCGGCCACCAGCGGCCCGTCGGACAGCTGTAGCCGCACGACATACGGCCAGACACCGTCGCCGAGGTCGTCCGGGGTCTGGCCGCCGCGGTAGACGTGCCAGACGTCCAGGCAGACCCCACCGTTGGCCCGGCCGGCGGCACGCACCAGCGACGCCGCCGTGGCCCCGTCGGGGATATTGGTGAACGGCAGGAACTCGACGCCGAGCACGACGCCCGTCCCGACGGTCGCCGCCCGGTCACAGGCCCCGGCGAAGCGGGCCACCGCGTCATCCCAGCTCCCCGCATAGGGACCGATGACTCCCACGTAGGGCACCCGCAGCCGCTCCGCGACCGCCCAGCAGACCTCTTCGGCCTCGTCGGGCTGGCCGCCCAGCGGTCGCAGCACGTCGAGCTCGCCCACGGTGACGCCACCCTCGGCGAGCGCGTCCTCCAGCTCGGCCAGGCCGTGGCCGGCCGCCAACCAACGGCGCAGCCAGCTCAGGCTGAGACCGATGGAGGTGAAGCCGGCGGCACGCGCCACCTGTGCCCGCCGCAGCGGCTCCAGCGGGGGCAGCGAATAGAACGACAGCACCACCCTGGCGAGGTCCTCCGGCCCGGCCCGGCCGGGCACGGGGACGCGCCGGGGCAGCCCGCCATCGGCACCTGCGATCACAGCCATCGGGCTCCTTCACGAACACGTGCGCCGCCTATCGGCGTCGGACTCGCATACGGGCAACGCCTCCCGGACCGGACCGGAGCGGACCCGGACCGTGCTGGCAGGTGCGCCGTGCCCGCCGGGAGCGGCTCACTGGGCGACCGCTCCCGCCGCGCCGCTGGGACCCGTGGGCAGCTGCAGCGACATCAGCTCGACATACTCGGCCAGCCCATGTTCACCCAGTTCGCGTCCGACACCGGAGCGCCGGAAACCCCCGAACGGGGCAAGCACGCTGAACCGCCCGCCGTTGATCGCCACCTGGCCGGTGCGCAACCGGCGCGCCACCGCGATCGCGGCCGCCTCGTCCGCGGCGAACACCGCGCCGGACAGGCCGTAGTCGGAGTCGTTGGCGGCGGCGACGGCCTCGTCGGCGTCCGCTACCGGGATGACCGCGAGCACTGGCCCGAAGATCTCCTCGCGGGCGAGCACCGCGTCGTTACGCAGGCGGCTCACCACGGTAGGACGCACGAAGTAACCGCGGTCGAGCCCAGGCACGGGCCCTGGGCCGCCGACGAGCACGGTGCCCTCGTGCCTGGCCTTGTCCAGATAGGACGCGACCGAACGTGCCTGCGCGGCCGAGGCGACCGGCCCGATCGTGGTCGCCGGGTCCAGCGGATCGCCGACCACCTGCGCCTCGACCAGGGCGACCAGGCGCTCCTCCACCTCCTCGAGCAGCTCGTGGGGGACGAGCAGCCGGGTGGTCGCCGAACAGGTCTGGCCGTTGTTGACAAAGCAGCCCCGCACGGCGCTGGTGACCGCACGGCCGAGGTCCGCGCCCGGGCAGAGGATGAAGGCGGACTTGCCGCCGAGCTCCAGGGTCAGCCGCTTGATACCGGGCCCGGCGAGCTGGGCGACCCGCGCGCCCGCGGCCGTCGACCCGGTCAGGCTGACAAGGTCGACCTCGGGATGACCGGCAAGGGCCTCCCCGGCCACGGGCCCGCGGCCTGTCACGATGTTCAGGACACCAGCGGGCAGGCCAGCCTCATGGGCGACGTCGGCGAGGGCGAAGGCCGCGAAGGGCGCCACGCTGCTCGGCTTGGCCACCACCGTGCATCCGGCGGCGAGCGCCGGGGCAACCTTGGCGGCCAGCTGGTAGAGCGGATAGTTCCACGGTGTGATCGCGCCGACGACCCCGGCGGCGACCCGCAGCACGAGCGACGATCCGATCCGCTCCTCCAGCGGGAGACGCTCGGCGACATCGGCGGTCGAACGGATGACGGACACGGCCAGACCCACCTGGATGCGCTCGGACGTGACCAGCGGCGTGCCGACCTCACGGCTCATCAGCGTCGCGAGTGCGGCGCCGCGGGCCTCGAGGCCATCGGCAATCATCCGCAGCAACGCGATCCGGTCGCTTCTGGGAGTGGCCGACCATCGCTCGAAGGCGCCCCGCGCGGCCATGACGGCAGCGGTGATGTCGGCAACCTCGCCCGCCGGCACCACGCCGATGGTCTCCTCCGTCGCCGCCTCGATGACCTCGATCGTCCCGCTGCCGCTCGGCGCCCGCCACGCACCGCCGAGGTAGAGCCCGGTCCTTCGGTCCATGCGCTCCTCCGAGACAAGCCCAGGCTTTGTCGAACAACGGTTTCCGGAACACGTCGTAAGACACCATCCAGCGGAGATGACCCTCGGAGAATCCAGCAAAACCAGGCCCTTCGCAACCGCCTTGTACCGTTCGTCCTTGTACCGTTCGTCCATGGATCGCCGGATGTTGCTCTCCTTGCTGGCTATCGGCGCCGCGCAGGCTCTGGTCAGTTGCTCGGCCCAGCCCGCGGCTCCGGCGGCACCGCGTCCCGCCGGGGCGCCCATGCCCGTTTCCGCCCGCCCCCCCGGAAACCAGCTCGCCGCGCCGCGCCCGGCGCCAGCGGCACAGCAGACGCTTCCGCCCATCCCTGCTGCCCACCCGGAAAACCCGGCGGTGGTGTTCGGCGCACCCGCGCCAACCCGGCGGATCGCGATCACGATTGACGACGGCTACTCGCCCGAGACCGTGGCCGGTTATGTGGAGTTCGCGCGACGGTCGGGAATCCCCATCACCTTCGCGCCCAACGGCGCCTACCGGGCGATCTGGGACCGGCACGCCGACGTCCTGCGTCCCCTGATCGAAACCGGCCAGGTCCAGATCGCGAACCACACCTGGACACATCTCCAGCTGCCTGGCCGCCCGGACGACGCGATCCGCGCGGACATCGAGAGAAACGAGGACTGGATCGAGCGGACCTTCGGTATCACCTCGCGCCCCTGGTTCCGGCCGCCCTACGGTTCGCACAACGCACACGTCGACGCGCTCGTGGGCGAACTCGGCTTTACCAGAATCCTGCTGTGGAACGGGAGTTTCGGCGACTCGACACCGATCAGTCCCGAGCAGCTCATGGGCCTGGCCAGCCGCTACCTGCAACCAGGAACAATCATGCTCGGTCACGCCAACCACCCGACGGTCCTCGGGCTGTTCGATCAGATCCAGCAGCTCATTGCCGAACGCAGGCTGGAGCCGGTCACGCTGGACACGATGTTCCAGACCTCCCGGGCCGTCGGCTGAATCCGCCCGCTCTCCCGCCTGCCTATGCGGCCTGCTGTGCGGCGGTTTCGGCTCGAGAACCACGGTGGCCGCCAGCCCGGTGCAGACAACAAGCGCCGAGCCGTCGACGATGAGGCTGCCAACGGACGAGGAGAGTGGGAGGGCGATGGCGACGCCGATGATCGAAGTGAAGGCGGTAACCAAACGGTTCGGGTCAGTCAACGCGCTGGCCGGCGTCGGCCTGACGGCCGGGGCGGGTACGGTTCTCGGGCTGCTCGGCCCCAACGGCGCCGGCAAGACCACCCTGGTGCGGATCCTGAGCACACTGCTCAAACCGGATAGCGGCCAGGCCACGATCGCCGGGTACGACGTCGTCCGGGACGCGCAGCGGCTCCGTTCCATGATCGGGCTTGCCGGCCAGTACGCCGCCGTGGACGAGCTGCTCACCGGACGGGAGAACCTTGAGCTGGTCGGTCGGCTTTACCATGTCGGAAGGGCCGAACGGCGGCGGCGGGCGCAGGAGGTGCTGGAGCGCTTCTCGCTCACCGAGGCGGGCGACCGGCAGGTGAAGACCTACTCGGGTGGGATGCGACGGCGCCTCGACCTCGGCGCGAGCCTTGTCGGGCATCCGTCCGTACTGATCCTGGACGAGCCCACCACCGGACTCGACCCGCGGACCCGCAGCGAGCTGTGGGCGCTCATCGAACAGCTGGTCACCGACGGTACGACCGTCGTGCTGACGACCCAGTACCTCGAAGAGGCCGAACGCCTCGCGCACCAGATCGTCGTCATCGACCGGGGCCGGGTGGTTGCCGCCGGCACCGCCGACGAGCTCAAGACCCGCGCCGGCGGTGCCGTGCTCGAAGCCCGGGTCGTCGATCCCGGCGACCTGCACCGGGTCGCCGCCCTCCTGACCGACCTGGGCGACGGGCCGCCGCAGCTGGACACCGAGCGGCGCCGGGTCGCGGTCCCGACCGGTGGCGGGGCCAAGGTCCTGCTGGCCGCGGGGCGCCTTCTCGACGACGACGGGGTCACCCTGGACGACCTCGGTATCAGGCGTCCCTCCCTCGACGATGTCTTCCTCTCCCTGACCGGCCACGTAGCCACCGAGGCGGCCGATGACGAGACGAGCGGCCAGCCCGCCGTCATGGCCGGCCCGCCCCCGGCAGCCGCGGCAGCCGCGGTCTCCGCGACACCGGGAAGGAACTCATGAACGCCGTCGCCCTTGGTCAGCCAGCGGCGCGCACAGCGTCGCTCACTCCGGTCATCGCGCTGGGCGACATCGCCGGGATCGCCCGGCGCAACCTCGTCCGGCTCATACGCACACCCCAGCTGCTGCTCATCTCCAGTGCCCAGCCGGTGCTGATCCTGCTGCTGTTCCGTTACGTCCTCGGCGGCGCCATCGCCATCCCCGGCAGCAGCTACGTCAACTACATCGTCCCGGCGGTGTTCGTGGAGGCGTCGCTCATCGGTGGCGCGGCAACCTCGGTCGGGCTGGCCGAGGACCTCAAGAGCGGGATCATCGACCGGTTCCGCGCGCTGCCCATGGCCCGCTCGGCCGTGCTCGCGGGACGTACCGTCGCCGACCTGTGCCGCGCCGTCGTGGTGCTGGCGATGATGATCGCGGTCGGGGTCCTGGTCGGGTTCCGTTTCAACAACTCCGCTGCCGCGATCATCGCCGGGCTCGGGCTCGTGCTGCTGTTCGGGTACGCCATGTCGTGGGTGTTCGCATCCATCGGCCTCGCCGTGAAGGATCCCGAGACAGCCCAGGTCGCCTCGATTCTGCCCTTCTTCCTGCTGGTGTTCCCAAGCTCGGCGTTCGTGCCCGTGAGCACCATGCCGGGCTGGCTGCAGGGTTACGCGAAGGCCCAGCCAGCCAACATCACAATCAACGCGGTGCGGACGCTCATGGAGGGCGGGCCCGTCTCGCACTGGGTGTGGCAGTCGGTGGTCTGGTCGGTGGGCATCAGCGCGGTGTTCGCCCCGCTGGCCGTGCGCCAGTACCGCAACCTCACATCATGATCATATTTCATGATCATATCGGTGGGCGCGGATCGCCGGCCCCCGGGGAGGCGGGGCTTGGCTTGCGGCCGTGCGGGGATCTACCGTGAGGTAACAATCGGGGTGGGGATGCCGAGGGCGGGTACACGGAAGGGCACAGACAGGTGGAAGCGGGCGATGGGCACGTAACCGACCTGCTCGGAGCATGGGCGCTCGACGCCTGCGACGCCGAGGAGGCCGACGCGGTGGCGGCGCATGTCCGCGGCTGCCCATCCTGCGCGCGGGAGGCGGCGACGCTGCGGCAGGCAGCGGCGGCGCTCACCATGCTCACCGTGCGGGCGGACACCGACGCGTGGTTGCCGCCGCCGGCCGCGCGGGTGCTGACCGCGGCGCTGGCGCGCCGCCGGCCCGCACCCTTGGTACCCGCCTTCGCCGCGCCCTTCGCCGCCGCGGCCGGCCTGCTGGAGTCCGCGCTCGCCGAGATCGACGAGACGGCCTGGGGCACGCCGAGCCCGGTACGCGACTGGACCATCAGCGACCTGGTCGCCCACTTGGCCGCGACCGATGCTCTGCTCGCCGCCGCGATCGGGATCGCGGCGGACCCACCGGTGGATCCGCACCAGAACACCGTCGCCCACAGCGAGATGGTGATCGCCCACGCCCGTACCCGGCCGCCCGCGCACTCCCGCGAGCTGTGGCGGCACGGTGTCCACGCGATCGCGGCACGGCTGCGCGCCGAACCGGCGCTGGCCAGCCGGATCGTCCAGGTCGGCGGCGTCGAGATGGCCGTGGCCGACCACCTCGTCACGCGGGCCTTCGAGACCTGGATCCACGCCCGTGACATCGCCGGGGTGATCGGGCTGCGGCTGCCCCATCCGCTCGGGGAGCACCTGCACGCCATGTCCGGCCTTGCCGCGCGGCTGCTCGATCAGCTGTGCGCGTCCCATGCCCCGGGGCTCGGTACGCCAGCGTCCGGCGGCTCCCCCGCCGGGATGGTCCGGCTCACGCTCACCGGGCCAGGCGGAGGGTCCTGGCTGGTGCGGGTCGGCGCCAGCGGCCGTGCCGAGGCTGCCGGCGACGCGGCTCGCACCCCGCCCGCGGCCGAGATCTCCCTCCACACGGTGGAGTTCTGCCTGCTGGTCGGCGACCGCAGAACGCCCGGCGACCTCGACGTCGCCATCACCGGGGACGACGCCCTCGGCCGCCGGCTGCTCACGCTCGCCCCGGCGCTGTCCGGCCCGTGAGCAGTGACGAGTGCCCGGCAACAGGGGCGTGGATCCAGGAGCGAGGCACTACTGGCCGGTGCGCGGCCACCCGGCCGGCCCGGTCACCGGAGGAGCACGCATGAAACGGTTCGACTGGCTCAAGCGCATCGAGCGGCTCGACCCGGAAACGGATTTCCTCGACATCTACCGGCTCAGTGTCACCCACGAATTCCCGTGGGACTACAACCAGTCGCTGTCGTTCGCGCTGTTCCGCACCTATGCCGTGCCCACCGTCGGGCGGCTTCTCGCCGAGACCGGCGAGCTCACCGAACGCGTCCAGAAACGCTACGACGACACCGTCCTGATTCTCGACGGGATACTCGAGCACGGTTTCGCAAGCTCACTGGGACGCGCGGCGATCCGCCGCATGAACCAGATGCACGGCGCTTACACGATCTCCAATGAAGATCTTGTGTACGTGCTGTCCACGTTCGTCGTCGTCCCGATCCGGTGGATCGACCGGTTCGGCTGGCGACGGCTGAGCGAGACCGAGAAGGCCGCAAGCGCCAACTACTACCGTGAGCTGGGCCGGCACATGGGGATGACGGGAATCCCGGCGACCTGGCAGGAGTTCACCACCCATCTCGACGCCTACGAGGTGGCACGCTTCGCCCCCGAGCCGGGCGGACGCGCTGTCGCCGACGCCACGCTCGCTCTGTTCACCACCTTCCCGCCCAGTCACCTCGCACCCGCGGCGCTGGTCAGGCGGTTCGCGCTCGGCCTGATGGACGACGGCCTGCGCACGGCGTTGGGCTACCCGCGGATCTCCCGGGCGGAACAGGCCGCATGCGCCGCGGCGGTACGGCTACGCGGCCGGGTGGTACGGTTCCTGCCGCCGCGCACCAAGCCGTTGTACGCCCGCCAGCGGCCCAACATCCGTAGCTATCCCGACGGCTATGACCTCTCCCGGCTCGGCACCTTCCCGCGCGGCTGCCCGGTGGCACCGCCCGCACCGGACGCTGCCTCCACCTCGCCCGCTTCATAGGATCGTGGTATGGCGTCGCAGGAACTGACCGCGCGGGTCGACAGCTGGATCTGGTCCGTGCGACTGGTCACGACGCGCTCGCAGGCCACCGCGGCCTGCCGCGCCGGGCATGTGCATCTCAACGGTGACCGGGTCAAGCCGGCCCATGCGGTACGCGCCGGGGACACGGTACGGGTACGCCACGGCGGGCATGAGCGGATCGTCGTCGTCACCCGTGTCCTGAGCAAACGGACCAGCGCGGCCGTCGCCGGGGAATGCTTTATCGACCACAGCCCACCACCGGTGCCCCAGGATGTCGCGGCGGTGGGTGCCCGCGGCCGTGGCGCCGGACGTCCGACCAAGCGCGACCGCCGCGCGCTGGAACGCCTTCGTGACCACGAAAAACGCCAGCGTGCCTCGTCGTCGCCCCCGGGCACCCCGCCCCACCGGTGAGGCCTCCGCCGTCGGTCCGGGCGGGAAAACCATCGGCGACGAGCGGACGGCCCGGTGGCCGATGACCACTCCGGTGGTACCGCGATAGCACGGTTGCCGGCACAATACGAAGAACGCGATCACGATCTCGGCATGATTCCGAGAAGAGCCGGAAACGGATGTCGATGCGAGGCGAGGACAATCCACGCCGGGTGCTGCGCCTCGCGCCGCACACCCCGTCACACCCCGCGTCCGATACCGCGGCGCGCGCGGACGAGTTCCTCCAGCGCGCCAGCCGCGGTGACAGCGATGCGTTCGCGGCTCTTTACGACCTGCTCGCCCCGCGGGTGCTGGGGCTCGTCCGGCGGGTGCTGCGGGATCCCGCGCAGTCCGAGGAGGTGACCCAGGAGGTGTTCGTCGAGGTGTGGCGGACCGCCGCCCGCTTCGATCCGGCCAAGGGCAGCGCGGCGGCCTGGGTCTGCACGCTCGCGCACCGCCGGGCCGTTGACCGCGTCCGCTCGGTCCAGGCGGCCACCGATCGGGAACGCCGCGCGGCCCTGCTCGGCCATCGGGACGGCGACGGTTTCGATGACGTCGTCGAGCAGGTCGAGGCGCGGCTCGAGCGTGAGCATCTCCGCCGCTGTCTGGACCACCTCACCGACAGTCAACGCGAATCGATCACGTTGGCCTATTACCGCGGGTACACCTACCGTGAGGTCGCGGAGTACCTGAAGGTCCCGGCTGGAACGGTGAAGACGAGGATGCGCGACGGCCTGATCCGGTTACGTGACTGCCTGGGCGTCGGGCGATGACTCCCCCGCGCCCGTCATCCCCGGACATCCACGCGCTGACCGGCGCGTACGTCCTCGACGCCGTGGACGGCGACGAACGGGCGATGGTCGACGAGCATCTCGCCAGCTGTGACGTCTGTGCGCGGGAGGTGACTGAGCTACGGCTGACGGCGACGGCCCTGACCAGGGTTGACGAGGTGGAGCCGCCCGCGTCGTTGCGGGCGGCGGTACTCGCGCGGATCGCAACGGCCCCGCAGCTCCCGGCCCCACAGCTCCCGGCGCCAGATGACCGGCCGCGGGACGGGCAGCGCCGCGGCCAGCCCCGTCACCCCCGCCTGTCGCGCCGGGTTACCGCGGCCGCCGCCGCGGCGCTGGTCACGGTAACCGGGCTCGGTCTCACCGTGGCCGGCCAGCAGCGGCGCCTGGACAGCGAGCGCCAGCGTGCCGACCGGCTGAGTGCGCTCGCGGCCGCGGCCCTGTCACGTTCGGCGGCCATGCCGCTGGCTGGCGGCGGGAGCCTGGCCGTGGTGGCGGTAGCCGGCAACGCGCTGGTCTCAGCGCGGGACCTGCCGGTGCTCACCGGCGGGCGTGTATACCAGTTCTGGCTTGCCGGCCCGAGCCCTGCCGGCCCGGACGGGGTGCGGTCCGCGGGTATCGCCGACGGCCGCGCGGTCGCCGTCGACCGTCTGCTCACCGGTGTCGGCGACGCCCGTTCCATAGTCGTCACCGCGGAGCCCGCCGGTGGTTCGGCGCGGCCCACCACCCCCATGCTGATCGACGCGCCCATCCGCGCCTGACCAGGCCGCGTTCCCGCGCGGTGAACGTACCGCGACGGGACGCTCGCTCCCCGGCGGGGAGAGATCCTCGCCGCGTGCGCATCACTGCCGCGCGTGCGCATCACTGCGCCGCGGTGAGCGCGCACGCCGCGGCCACGGCCACGGCCGCGGTCAGCCCCGGATGGTCCAGCGCGGGCAGCAGCGCGCCCGGCTCCGCCTGCGCGGCCAGGGCGTAGGCGGCGGCCAGCCGGGCCGCGGAGGTGATCGGCATCCGGGTGGTAACGGCCGCGGTGACAAGACCGGGCAGGGCATGCAGCGGGCGCGGTCCGGTAGTGGCGGCCAGCAGCGGCGGTGGGGTCTCCAACCGGGTACGCAGTACCGGCACGCTCCGCGGCGGTGCCGCAAGACCCATGAGATCGATGACAAGGTCCGTCTGGTCGGCAACGGCGTGCAGCGCCTGGATGCCGTACTCCACCGGATCATAGAGAGTGACGTCGCCGATCCCCGCGGCCACCAGGAGACCAGCCAGGTCACCGCCTCGTGCCGGGTCCACAAGCACGATCCGCGCCCGGCCCGGATCGATCGCCCGCGTACGCAGCGCGTTGACGGCCGCGGCGGTGGCGGCCACGGCCAGCCCGTCGTTGACCGCGTCCAGCAGCAGGTGGGACGCGGCGCCGACGGCGGCGCGGGCGGCATCGATGTGGCGGATGTGGGTGTGCACCAAGACGGTCGCGGCAAAGCCCGGAGCAAGCATCCGGATGACGCTCGCGAGATCGTCAGCGCCGCTGGTGGCGACCGGCAGGGGGATGATGTCCAGGCCGGTTGCCCGCTGCAGGTGGACGGCCTGCGACTCCACCGCGGGCAGAGCGGTTTCGGCGGGTAACGGTTCGAAGTCCAGGACGGCGCTGGCGTCGCTGAGCAGCGCGATCCGGCGGGACCGGCCGGTGTACCGGTCGGTGTGGCGAGGATGGGCCGCGAGATGGGTGATGACGCGCCGGTCCGCGTCGGCGTCCAGCAGCGCGACGTCATGACCGGTGGTGACCGCGGCACACACCTGTTGGGCGAGCTTGCCGGCGGAGGCGGTGGAGAAGACGAGGTCCTCGGCGTGCAGCAGATCGGCGCCCAGACCGCGACGCAGCGCGTCGGTCAACCGGGTCAGGGTGCGGGCGCTGTCGGCGTCCAGGACAATGCGGCGCGCACCGGTGGGGTCACCTTCGTCGGTCTGGCAGGTGACGGTGCCCGGCAGGTCCGCGATGACCGACCGGACCACGGCGGCCGCATGCGGCGGGACACGGATCTGAATGCTGTAGGCGGGATTGACCCCAGTGGGACTCGGCGTCAGCACGTCCCCTCCACCCGCGGCCGAGACGGCCGAAACACGGCTTGACCAACGTGTCGCGCACAACGTGTCGCGCCGGAATAACCAGGACGTCACGACCGCGTCGCCCATGCGACGCTCCGCTCAGCCTCGCGTGGCTGCGCGAACAGCCCCTTGTGCCCTGCGAGCATAGCCCGGAGCACCGATGCCGAGGAGAGGCCCATGCGGATTGACATCTGGTCCGACCTCATCTGCCCGTGGTGCTGGATCGGTAAGCGCCGATTCGAGCAGGCGCTGATCAGTTTCCCTCAGCGCGACCAGACTGAGATCGTCCACCATTCTCTCCAGCTCGACCCGGCCATGCCCACCGATCGCGTCGTGCGCCAGACCGACATGCTGGTCGCCACCTACGGCATGACCCTGGCACAGGCACGGGCGAGCCAGCTCGCGCTGGAACGCACCGCGGCCACCGTCGGCCTCGAGTACCACCTGGCCGACAGGACCATCGGCAACACCGCCAGCGCGCATCAGCTCGTGCAGCTGGCCGGCGACCGCGGCGTCCAGGACGCCGTCGTCGAGGGCCTCTACCGGGCACACTTCACCCAGCAGCGATCATTGTTCGATCATGAATGCCTGATCGGGCTTGCCGGCGAGGCCGGCCTGGACCCGGACGAGGCCCACCGCGTGCTCGCCGAGGGCACCTACGCCGACGCGGTGGACGCCGACGCCCGCCAGGCGCGGGCACTCGGTGCCACCGGTGTGCCGTTCTTCGTCATCGACAACAGGTACGGGGTCTCGGGCGCCCAGCCCCCGGAGATCTTCATCGAAGCGCTCTCCCATGCCTGGGCCGATACCCACCCGACCGAGGAACGAGCTGACGAAGCGATGACCCATCCAGCATAATTTTGTTAACAAAAACAAGAGCGACCGGCAACAGGGGACGCGGCATCACCGAATCCCGTCTCCGGTCGTTCCCCTCCGTTCACCCAGCACCGGCTAGCGCACATAATCCATGGCCCTCGGCGGACCGTCCACGGATGTCTACCAACGTCCGTCGGTGCAGGTCACAGCCTCGGGATGCGGGTTTGATGTTGGCGCGGGTGGCTTCGGGTAGGCATGGTGCCAGTGCTGCGAGCGATGTGACCTGGCGGTCGGGGCTGTCGATGGTGCGCGATCGACAGCGCTGCGTCCAAGACGGTGGTACGGGTGCGCTGTCGCGCGCTGATCGGGTTACGCGAGCGGTACCCGAGCCCGCTCGGTCACGTGCCGCTGAGGGCCTTGCGGAGATCCTTCATCAGTAGGAAGAGGTGCATGGGGTCAGTAGGGCCGGCCTCGAACGTCGCCAGCCGGAGGTAGAAGTCACGGGCGACCTCGTTCTCACAATGGATCAGCAGGGCCCGTACACCGATGACCTCACCGGCCACAGCGACGCGGCGCATTGCGTCGACCACCAGCGCCCGGCCGAGCCCGGCACCCTGGACGGACAGGTCCACGCCGAGCCGGGTGAGGATCACCACCGGCTGGTGATAGCGGCCCGCGCCCTGGGTCAGCCGCTGCGGCGCCTGGGCCGGCGCGACCGACCCGGCCGCCAGCGCGTAATAGCCCACCACCCGCTGATGTGCGTCATCGGTTCCGGTGACCACGTACACCCGGGAGGAGCCGGACTGGTGCGCCTGCCATGCGTGCGCGGTCAGCCAGGCTGACTGCGCCGCCGACCCGCAGTCGAACCCGGCCAGCATGTGCGTCGCGGCCAGCGGCTCGACCGGGCCGAACTGGCTGGTCACCGACCGGCCTGACCCGGCTCCGGGTGATCGAGGACGGTGGGCGTGGTCAGCAGTTCCCGCAGCCCCGGCACGTCGGCCGCCGGCCGGTCAAGTGCATGATCGAAAGCCTGCCAGCTCGCCTCGTCCAGGACGAAGACCCGCCGATCGGCCAGGATATCGGCCGCGGCATCGGTCGCCGCCTTCAGCACGAACGCCGACACTGTACTGCCCGCAGCCGAGCTGGCAGCCTCCAGCAGAGCTTTCTGCGCCGGCTCCACCCTCAAATGCATCCGCTCATCCTTCGCGCTAGTCACCCCACGAGTGTACGTACAACGTACACATCACACTAGCGCTCGCTGGCGATCCCCCGCGCTCTCGGCCCTGGTCGCTCTGAGGGAGGGATGCCACCAGAACGACGAAAACCCTGGCGGTATCAAGCGGTGGAGACGACACCCGACGCCCGCCTCGTGCTGGGACCCGAACCTCGAAAATTCGTACGCGGGCCTGGTTGGGCAGGGAGCTGGCGCGGTGACGCGTGAGCGTTCCGCTTCCAGCTCCCTCCCGTCGATTCCGTGCATGCGGTTTTCCCGCACACGGCTCACCGACGTCTTTCACCGCCGGCATTCGGTGATCTCCAGGAACGGTTCGGTCGGGGAGCACGCACGGTCCCATCAAGGCTGAGCAGACCGAAGCGGTCGGGTGAGGCGGGTGCAGGAAGCCATCGAACTCGGCGTTGTCGTAAGCGGTCGTGGACGACGACCCCGAGCATCCGGCCGGGCAGGAACATCCGGAAGCTCGCCGCGTCCCTACGCCCGCCGTGCCGCGGCCGGGTCGACGCGGGTGGTGCGGGGAGTGCCGCCGCCGCGCAGGGCACCGACGAGCCCGGCACCGCGCATCAGCCGCTCCACCATGCAGCGGGCCGCCCGCACGCCTTCACGATTGAGCTGACGCCATACCTTCCGCGCCCCATACACCTCGTAGTTCTCCTTCCATACGCGCTCGATCTCGACGAGGAGCTCGGCGTCGCCTTGACCGCTTGATTCCGCCCCGGTTCAACAGACGAAAGATTGTCTGAAAGACAGGTGGCTGTCCTCACCGCTGGGTGTTCCCGAGCGCGTGCACCAGCCGGGCGTAGCCGTCGTGGGTGAACAGGTCGACCGGCTGCCACGTGCGTAGCCGGTGGGGAATGTCGCAGTCCTCCAGGCGCGCCGGAATCATGAAAACCGTGTCCGGAGGCTGCTCCATGGCCACCTCAAGTGCCCAGGCGATATGCCTGTTGACGGCACCCCGCTCGTACACCGCTCTCGACAGGCACACGACCACGGCGCGGCTTCGCTCGATCGCCTGTCTGATCGTCGCTTCCCGCTCCCGGCCACCGCCAAGATCCTCGGCCGCCAGCCACAGGCCATCAACGCCATCGGAGCGCAGGCGGGCATGCAGGTTCGCCGCCACCGCGCGATCGGCCTCCGCATGGCACAGGAAGACCACCGAGCGGCCCGGTGCCGGCCGGGACACCGGCCGGTCCGGGAGGTCGAACAGCCACGGGCGGCCGGCGATCTCATAGGGGAAACGAAAAACCGCGGCGGTCTCCGCGACGTCGGTAAGGTCGCACAGGATGCGCTCGGGTTCGTCGAGCGAACCTGGCGGCGACTCCTGCCGGTACGTCGCATCGAGCCACCCACGCCTCAGGGCGGTGATATTCGCCCACGCCGGCCCGAGTTCCGCCGGTGGCGGTCGCCGCGACACCGCCCCGCCGCCCCCGAACGCGCCGTCGCGGACCGGCGGCGAGATGGTCGCCGCGACCAGTTCACCGAAGGCTGGATCCAGCGGACCGGCGGAGGCCACCGAGACCCGGACGCGATACGCGTGGTCGGCGTAGCGACGCAGCGCCTCGGCGTACAACGGCTGTGCCTCGACGGCGAACGCGTCGGCCGGCACCGCCGCCCGGTACAGCGTGCCCGGTATCTCTGTCGCGAGCGCGGTGTACTCCCTGGCCAGCGCGCTGAGCGCATAGCGCAGGATGTCCGCCACCGGGTAGGGTTCGACGAAGAGGCTGATCAGCGTCGGGTACCGCTGCCGCGCCAGCGCGAGCCACACCGCCTCCCAGGAGCTGTCGCCGCCGGCGAACGCCGACACCGCAAAGCAGATCCGGCGCCCGGGAGCCGCGCCCGGGATGCCCGGCCGGCTACCCCAGCTGTGGGTCAGCCGTTTGCGGATCTCGGCCAGCCCGTCCGGGTGGGGTTCCACCGGCGCGAGCCAGCGCTGGACCTCGGCCGCATCGGCGAACGGCCTGGCCGCCACATGAGCCGGTGGCCTCGCCAGGCGCTCCCGCAGCGCGACCGCCGCGCGCGTGGCCGTGGCGTCGTCGGGAGCGAACACCCGCCCGAGCAGAGCGCAGGAGACGCTGCCGGAGCCGGGGTCGCTGAGGTAGCGCAGGTCGAAACAGGGCCGCTCATCGCTCCTTCGCCAGGCGGCAACCCACGCGGTCTCCGCGGTGCGGGCGTCGGCACGCCGCGATGGTTCGCCCAGATCGGTGTACAGGCCAGGGCTGCCCGCGCCGGGCGTGATCGGCGCGAGGCGGACCCCCACCCACGCCCAGCAGCCCTCCGGACCGGACCGCCGCACAATCCCGTCCCCGCGCTGGCCGTCCAAGGTCACTGGTGGTAGCGAGGTTCGTCACCGATCCGCCAGTCCCGCCCGCCAGGGCCCGCCGCCGGTGGGTACGAAGGCGGCTGCTGGTACGGCGGCGGGCTCTGCACGGTGCCGTCGTACGGCCAGTTCTGCTGGCTGGGCTGACCCTGCCGCTGATCCATGGCCTGGTAAGGAGGCTCAGCCACTGGTGGTCCGCCGAAACCGGCAGGCGGGGCCATGGGAGCCGGCGGCGTCGGGTCGGCGTCGATCCGCGGCAGGCCCTGGGGAAATCCGTACGTGATGGG